>DATNLY010000009.1:0-2550 GCA_035602635.1 Opitutaceae bacterium
AAGGCCACCGACGACGACATCGGCAGGCGCTGCTAGGCCGCGGTCGAGAATTGGAAGTACCGTCCCGCCACCGCGCCGGACGACAGGGCCGTCGACGCGAGGATCGAGGTGCCCTTCAGCTTCCCGGCGGCCGGTTCATGAGGCCCGCGGGCGGCGGCCGCGCGGCGGGTTGTGGCAAGGTACCTGCTGAAGCGCTCGCGACGGCAAAAACAACAACCACGTGTCGCTCCTAAGCAACCCCTACGACACCGGCGCGTTCTTCGACGAGATGTACGCGCCCGGCGGGGAGGTGCGCCCGCACTACCGCCGCCTGGCCGAGCGCCTGGCGAGCCTCGACATCGCCGAGTTCGAGCGGCGCCGCGCGGCCGTGGACCTCGCCTTCCTGAGGCGCGGGGTCACGTTCACGGTCTACAACGACGCCGAGGGCACGGAGCGCATCTTCCCGTTCGACCTGGTCCCCAGGATCATCCCCGCGCGCGAGTGGGCAAGGATCGAGGCCGGCCTCATCCAGCGGATCACGGCGCTCAACCTCTTCCTGCACGACCTCTACCACGGCCAGAAGATCCTCAAGGACAAGGTCGTCCCCGCCGGCCAGGTCCTGACGGCGAAGCATTTCAGGCGCGAGTTCATGAACTTCTCGGTCCCGCGCGACATCTACGTCCACATCTGCGGGACCGACCTGATCCGGGACGGCGACGGCAGCTACCTGGTGCTGGAGGACAACCTGCGCTGCCCGTCGGGGGCCTCCTACATGATCGAGAACCGCTCGGCCATGCGCCGGGCCTTCCCCAACCTCTTCCAGAGCTACGGCGTGCGGCCGGTCGAGGGCTATTCCGACGAGCTCCTGAAGGCGCTCCTCCACATCGCCCCCGACCGGAGCGAGAGGCCGAGCGTGGTCCTGCTCACGCCCGGCGTGCACAACAGCGCCTACTTTGAGCACTGCTTCCTCGCCAGGCAGATGGGGATCCCGATCGTCGAGGGGCGCGACCTGGTCGTCCAGGACACGAGCGTCTTCATGCGCACGACGGCCGGGCTCCTGCCGGTCGACGTCATCTACCGCAGGATTGACGACGACTTCCTCGACCCGGCGGTGTTCAGGCCCGACTCGATGCTCGGCGTCCCCGGGCTCGTCGCCGCCTACCGGGCGGGGCGGGTCGCCCTCGCCAACTCGATCGGCACGGGAGTGGCCGACGACAAGGTGATCTACGCCTTCGTGCCGAAGGTGATCAAGTACTACCTCGACCAGGACCCGATCCTTCCCAACGTGAACACCTACCTGGCATCCGAGCCCACCGACCGGAAGTTCATCCTCGAGAACATGGCGAAGCTGGTGGTCAAGTCCGCGAACGAGGCGGGCGGCTACGGGATGCTGATCGGGCCCGCCGCGACCAGGGATGAGGTCGCGGACTTCCGGGCGAAGGTCGCCGCCAACCCGAGGAACTTCATCGCGCAGGACCCTATCATGCTCTCGCGGTCGCCGACCTGGTGCGACACGGGCTTCGAGGGGCGCCATATCGACCTGCGCCCGTACGTCCTCTGCGGCGAGAAGACGACCGTAACCCCCGGCGGCCTCACGCGGGTGGCGCTGCGCAAGGGCTCGCTCGTCGTCAACTCCTCCCAGGGCGGGGGCTCCAAGGACACCTGGGTGATGGAGGGCGACAAGTGAACAATCCACCCGCCTAGCCCATGCCCCCCGCCCAGAAGATGCCGGCCACCCGGCCCCAGGCCAACGTGATGCTGTCGCGCGTCGCCCACTCGCTCTACTGGATGAGCAGGTACATCGAGCGCGCCGAGAACATCGCCCGGCTCCTCGAGGTGAACCTCCAGTTCATCCTCGACTTCCGCGGCTACGACGACGGCCACCTGAAGGAGCACTGGGGCTCGATCCTGGCGAGCTCGGGCGACGACGGCCTCTTCCGCGAGCACTACGAGGTCGCGGACAGCCGGTCGGTCACCGAGTTCTTCGCGTTCGACCTGCGCAACCCCAACTCCATCCTCGCCAGCGTCTTCGCGGCGCGGGAGAACGCCCGCATGGTCCGCGACCAGATCTCGATCGAGATGTGGGAGACGGTCAACGAGCTGTACCTGTTTCTCAAGAGCCGGAGCACGACCGACGTCTGGGCCGCGGGGCCCTACGAGTTCTTCCAGGACGTCAAGCGCAACTCCCACCTGTTCCAGGGGCTCACGGACTCGACGTATTCCCGGAGCGAGGGGTGGGAGTTCATGCAGTTCGGCAAGTTCGTCGAGCGCGCCAACAAGACGGCGCGCATCCTCGACGTGAAGTACCACATCCTCCTGCCCGACGCGAGGGACGTCGGGGGGGCGCTCGACACGGCCCAGTGGCAGGCGGTCCTGCGCTCGGCGAGCGCGCTCGAGGCGTACCGCCGCTTCTACGTGCGCGAGATCCTCCCGTGGAAGGTCGCCGAGTTCCTGATCTTCTCCGACTCGTTCCCGCGCTCCATCCAGTTCTGCGTCGAGCAGATCGACGACTTCCTGCGCAGGATCCTCGGGGAGTCGGGCGCCCGCCCGCGCACGGCGGCCGCCCGCCTC
>DATNLY010000295.1:0-4922 GCA_035602635.1 Opitutaceae bacterium
TTCGATCGAGTACCAGTAGTACCAGCCGTGAAGGCTGCGGTCGAGCTCGACCTCCCAGACGCCGGCGGCCCCGTGGCGGTCGACCCTGCGCGCCAAGGGGAATTCGGGGGCCGCCTGCTTTTCCGACAGGTCGTGGCAGGCGTGGAGGACCACCGCGTCCGCCCTGGGCGCGAAAATCCTGAATGTCGTGGACTTCCCCGAGACGATGGCCCCGAGCGGGAGGTCCGAGGCCAGGTCGAAGAAGAAGTCGCCCGGGAGAAGCGGCAGCGAGGCTGCCGGGACGCCGGCGCCCGCGGACACGGACCAGGAGCCGGCGAGGTCGAGCGCGGCGCCGAGCTCAAATCGCCAAAGATGACCGCCGGTGCGCGCCGGATCGATCAGCCGGTTGACGTTGCCCGCGTCGTCGCGGACGCAGTTGGGGGCGTCGTCAAGCGGATGGAGCCAGTGGTTCCCCCCGGTCACGAACTTGAACGACGAGTCCCCTCCCCTGAGCACCCTGTCCGACGGGCCGCTCCACATCACGACCGGCTCGCCGTCGAGCTCGGCGGGCTCCAGGCGCCACGCCTCGTCCCCCACCGCCGCCTGCCACCCGTTGAAGGGACCCGCCACGTACACCTTGTCGGCATCGGGGTTGAATCCGCCGCGCTTGACCACGAGCGCAAAGACCAGCGTGTCCGGCCCCCTCATGAAGTACCGGTACGTCATGGCCGCCGCGAGCTCCGGCGCCCTGCGGAATGCGGTCACCTCGACGCCCCCGGAGAGGGCCACGGCAGGCGGCGACGCAAGGTCCCAGTCGCGCTCAAACTCCACGATCCCGGAGGACAGCGAATCAAGCCAGGCGCGGACCATTCGTGGGGCGGATTTGGGCATTCGGCAGCGGGGGAAAGCATCCAGCATGCCCATCCGGCCGGGGGCTCGGCAAGCGCCCTGTCAAAAAATTGCCCCGAAAGAATGCGGACGACACGGGACCGCGGGTTTGCTAGGATGCGCGCGCCGACCCGCCCATGAGAATGAACCACGCCCAGATGTACGAGAGATTCGCGGCAAGCGACCCGGCGTGGAACGGCCGTTTCTTCACCGGCGTCCTCACCACGGGCATCTACTGCCTGCCTTCCTGCAAGGCGCGCAAGCCCAAGCCGGGCAACGTCCGCTTCTTCCCGACGGCGGAGGCGGCCCGCGGGGCCGGCCTGCGGCCCTGCCTCAAGTGCCACCCGGACGACTTCGCGGAGGGCGCGGATCCCGTGCTCGAGTCGATCGAGACGCTGGTCTCCGAGGTGCGCCTGGACCCGCGCCGCTTCGCCGACGCCCGGGCCATCGTGAGGCGCTCCGGGTTCGGCACGACCCGGTGCTTCGAGCTGGTGCGCCAGCACTTCCACGCGACGCCGGCCGACCTCCTCATGCGCTCAAGGATCGCCAGGGCGAGGCGCCTCCTGGTCTCCGGAGACCTTCCGATCACGGAGGTCGCCGGCGAGTCGGGCTTCGAGTCGATCTCGGTGTTCCACGAGCACTTTCGCTCCCTTAACGGGATGACGCCGGCCGCATACCGCGGCCTGCGCTCGCAGGGGCCGTTCACGGTCGACCTGCCGCCCGGCTTCCCGCTCGCCCACCTGCTCCGGACCCTCGGGCGCGACCCGGTGAGCGTCACCGAGCGCCTCTCGGGGTCGGTCTATGAGACGGCCTCGGACCTGGACGGGGTGCCGGCGACCGTGCGGATCCATTTCGAGGCCGGGAGCGCGGCCGTCGCAATCGAGGCGGACGCAGCATTGGGTCCGGCCCAGCGGACCGCGGCCCACCGGCAGGTCGCGGGGCTGCTGGGCCTGGAGCAGGATGCCCCGGCGTTTTCGAGGCTCGCCCGCCGCCTGGGCCTGGCCCGGCTTGTGGTCGGCCGCGGCGGCCTGCGCCTGAGCCAGACCCCGAGCGTCATGGACGGGCTCCTCTGGTGCATCATCGGCCAGCAGATCAACCTGCCTTTCGCCTGCGTGCTCAAGCGCCGGCTGGTAGAGAACCTGGGAACCCGGCTGCCGGGCGGCCTCTACTCGCTGCCGGCGCCGGAGGCGATCGCCCGCCTTGATCCCGCCGACCTCCGGCCGTGGCAGTATTCCAGGCAGAAGGCCGAGTACCTTATCGGGGCCGCCCGGCTGGTCGCCGGGGGGAAGCTCGACCTTTCCGCGCTGGCCTCCATGTCCGCGACCCGGGCCGAGCGCACGCTCCTCTCGGTGCGCGGCCTCGGCCCATGGTCCGTGAACTACCTCATGATGCGCTCGCTCGGGTTCGCCGACTGCGTGCCGATCGGCGACACCGGGGTGACGAGCGGCCTGAAGGCCCTCTTCAAGCTCGAGGAGCGCCCGGATGCGGACGCGACCCGGCGCCTCATGGCGGTCTTCTCCCCCCACCGAAGCCTTGCGACAGCCCATCTCTGGCAGCTCAACCGACCCGAACCATGAAGGACACACCCGAATTCCGGTACACAACGTTCAGGACGCCCGCCGGCGCGTTCTCTCTCGCGGTTGACGCCTCCGGCGCCGTCGCCGCCACGGCGTTCGGAGACAGCCGCGCGCTCAGGAAGCGCATGCGGGGCGGGACCCTCGTCCGCGACGAGCGCGCTGCGGCGGCCGCGCGGGCCCAGGTGCAGGCGTGGTTCAAGGGCAGGCGGCGAGGCTTCTCGGCCAGGCTCGCCGCAGAGGGGACGCCCTTCCAGCGGCGGGTCTGGGCGGAAATCGCGAGGATTCCCTTCGGCGAGACGCTCACCTACGGCGAGGTGGCGAGGAAGGTGGGGAGCTCGGCGCGCGCGGTCGGGCGCGCCAGCGCGACCAATCCCATCTGCCTCATCGTCCCCTGCCACCGGGTCATGGGCGCCGACGGCTCGCTCACTGGATTTGCGTTCGGGAATGCCACGAAGCGCAGGCTCCTCGACTTCGAGGGAGCTCCGGTCAGGGGCTAGCGGCCCTGTGGACCGCCACGACGAAGGCCTTCAGCCTTTCGCGGTCCTTCACGCCCGGGGCCGACTCGATCCCGCTGTTCACGTCGACAAACCGCGCACCCGAGGCAGCGAGCGCGGCGCCGACATTCTCCGGGTTGAGGCCGCCCGAAAGGATCCAGGTGGTCTTTGGGTGGGCCTCCCGGTGCCTCCTGAACTTGGGCCAGTCCCCCACCCGACCCGTGCCCCCGAAGAGGGACTCGTCAAACGTGTCGAGGAGCACGGTGTGCGCGAGGCCAAGCCAGGCCGCGGGCACGTCGGCCGCGGGTGGCAGTTTGGGGGCAAGCCACAGGCTCCTTGCTCCCACCTCGCGCGACCAGCCCTCGATCATTTCCTTGGGAATGTCGTGCCTGAAGTGGACCTGGAAGAGCTCGAGGCCCGCGTCCCGCAGGGCAGCGAGCTCGCCCGGGGCTGGCTCCACCGTGACCGCGACTTTGTGCCTCTCCGGGATCCGCTTCGCCATGGAGCGGTACTGGGCGAGCGAGATGCGCCTCGGCGACTTCGGAAAGAAGTTAAACCCGAGGTAGTCCACCCCGCAGGCGTCCGCGAGGTCGGCGTCCACGAGCGAGGTGAGCCCGCAGACCTTTATCTGGATTCCGTCAATCATGGAGGGAACAAGGTGAGCACACCCCGCCGGGGCGTTCAACAACGCAACGCACGGGCGCGCACGTCAGCCCAGGGCCGCCACCAGCGCCTCGACCAGCTCGTCAATCCCCGGGGTCTTCGCCTCAAAGTCGACCCGAATGCCCACCTTGCGCATCGTCTCGCTCGTCTGCGGCCCGATGCTCCCGTTGAGGGGCCTGCGCGCTTCCCCCGAGATCCTTAAGGCATTCCCCTGGTCGGCGAAGGACTGGGCCGAGGACGAGCTCGCGAAGAGGACGGCGTCCGCCCCCTTCTGCCGGAAGTCAGCGGCCAGAGGGTCGGCCGAGAGGTCCACGGGCTCTGTCTTGTAGACCTGGAGGCAGTCGACGATCGCCCGGGCCGCCTCGAGCTTGGTGACGAGCGTGTCGCGGTTCAGGTTCCCCGTGATGACCAGGACCTTCGCGCTGTCCATGGCGCCTGTGGCGATCATCTCGTCGGCAAGCGCCCCCGCCGTCGCCTTCTTCGGCAGGCACTCGACCTTGAGGCGGAGATCCGCGACCGCCTTCGCGGTCGCGTCCCCGACGCACGCGATGCGCATGAGCCCCAGGGAGCGCACGTCGTCGAATATCCTGAAGAATTCGTCGAAGAAGTGGTGCACCCCGTTCGCGCTCGTGAAGACGAGCCAGTCGTAGGCCCCGAACTCGAGCATCACGTCGGCGAGCGTCTGCTTCGAGATCTCCTTCGAGATGCGGATGACGGGGATCTCGATCACCTCCGCCCCGAGGAGCGAAAGCCTCGAGGCCAGCTCGGAGGCCTGGTCGCGCGTGCGCGTGACCACGATCCGGCGGCCCGCGAGCGGTGGTTTTCCTGGGTCCGGCATCGGGTTCGCCCTATTTGAGCCCGAACTGGCGGAGGATCCGGGCGGCCGCCGCGGCGGGGGCGTCGAGCTCGCCAATCCCGATCGGCACGGACCTGATGCCGATGGACTCGTGGTAGATGTGGAGCGTGTCGGCGGTCGCATGCGCGCCGAGCGCCGTCTGGCAGCCGCCGCCGAGCGCGAGCTGGATCGCCCTCTCGAGGCCGACGGCCCGGGCGGTCGGCGCGTCAAGGACCCCGGCAAACCGCCCCACGTCCGCGGAGCGGCACTGGACCGCGATCGCTCCCTGGCCGACGGCGGGCACCATGGCCTCGAAACCGAGCTCGCGGAACCCGACCCCGGGCCAGGAGGCGATCCCGAGGCGCCCGAGCCCGGCCGCGGCCAGGATCGTGGCGTCGGCGACATGCTGCTCGGCTATCTTCTTCAGGCGGGTGTCAACGTTGCCGCGGATCTCGACGAACTCCGCGGCGCCAAACAGCATCGAGG
>DATNLY010000306.1:0-4615 GCA_035602635.1 Opitutaceae bacterium
TGGGGCCCTGGGGGGTCGCGTCCGCGTTCAGGAAGATCACCCGATCACTCCGCGCGAGCTCCATTCCGCGATTCAGGACCCGGCCCGGCCGGTACTCATGCGGCAGCATCTGCTCGAAATGCGCGGGCATCGCCCGGCGGATCATGTCCGCCGATCCGTCGGTGGAGCCGGAATCAAATGCGACAATCTCCCAGTTGCGGTACGACTGGGCCTTCAGCGCGGCAAGGGTCGACCGCAGGGCCCACGCCTCGTTGTAGGAGCGCAGGACGATGCTGATGGGGGGCTCTTCCATGCGCGCCAATCTATCGGAGGAGCCGGACCGCCGAAATGGGGTAATTACCGCCCCTGATCGGGGTGCAGACCTGATGGCAGCCGCGGCCCTCCATGGGCATAATGTAAGGGACATTCAACCGGCTGTATGACCATTCCCAAGAACGATTTACCGATAACCCTCTCGATCGGCATCACGGCATGGAACGAGGAGGCGTCCCTGGTGCCGATGTTGGGCTCGCTTTTAGGGCAGTCGATCTTCGCGCGCCTCGCCGCGCTCGATGAGGGCTGCGAGATCATCTGCCTTGCCAACGGATGCACGGACAGGACGGTTGAGGTCGCTAAGGCCCTCTTCGCGCGGGTGGAGCAAGAGCACCCCGACCGCCGCGGGCCGGTCTGCCGCGTCGCGGAGATCTCCGAGGCGGGCAAGAACAACGCGTGGAACAGGTTCGTCCATGAATACTCCGCCCGGGAGGCGCGCTACATCTGCCTGATGGACGCGGACATCATCCTCAACAAGCCCGACACCCTCGATCTGATCGTCGGCGAGCTTGAGCGCAACCCGCGCCTTGCCTGCGCCTCGGGCTTTCCGTGCAAGGACATAGCGGGCAAGGCGCACCCCTCGCTCCGAGAGAGGCTTTCCCTCGCGGGTTCGGACATGACCGACGCGACCGAGGGCCGCCTGAGCGGGATGCTCTACTGCATGCGCGCGGCTGTCGCGCGCAACCTATTCCTGCCGCGTGACATCATCGCCGTCGACGACGGCTTCCTGAAGGCGGCCATCTGCACCGACTTTTTCCGGGCGCCCGTCGATCCCTCGAGAGTGACCGTGGTGCGCGGCGCCACGCACCTTTACGAGCCCTATCTTTCGCTGCCCGATTTCCTGAACAACCAGAAGCGCCAGATGATCGGCCAGACGACGGTGCATGTCGCGATCGAATACCTGAAGACCCTGCCCGAGCCCGACCGGGCCCTTCTTGGGGCGACGCTTCGACGAAGCGACTCGCGCGACCCGGACTGGCTCAAGAGGCAGGTCAGGGCCCACCTCGCCCGCAACCGGAGCTTTTGGCAACTGTTTCCCGGGATCATAGGCCTTCGGTGGCGACGCCTGAGGCGGATGCGCGGGCGCAGGCGGCTGAGCCATCTTCCTGCGGCGGCGGTGGGATTTGCGGCCACGCTCTTCGCGTGCTGGCGGGCCTCGCGTTTTCTCAGGCGCGGGGTGTCGGCCTATTGGCCGAAGACCGCGCGACGAACCATAATGTCCCCGGGCAGTTTAGGCGCCAAATGATCCCCGGGGAACCAAACGCTTGCCCGACTCCCCGGGAGGCCGAGGGCCGCCGGGGCTCCAGCCGGCCCGCGAACTGCCGCGCGTCCCATGGAGGCAAGCTGGACCGCGGGAAGGAGCCCGACCAGGTACCATGACACAGGCGCATATGATCGCCCTGGCGCTGATTCCGCTTGCCGCCATCCCGGGGGCCGTGGCGGCGGCGTGGTTCCGGCCCGTCCGCGACATCTTCTTTTTCTCGATGGTGAGCCTTGCCGTGGTTGCGGAGAGGATGGAGGTGAATTTCTTCAGCGAGGCATGGTACAGGGGCACGACGCGCGGGCTGGAGGTGACGCTGGTCGAGCTTCTGGCGTTCGGCCTGCTCTTCGGCTGCTGGGCCGGGCGCCGAGGCCCTGAGCGCCGCCTGTTCTGGCCCGCCAGCCTTGGGCTCTTGCTGGCCTACTTTGCCTACGCCTGCGTCTCGGTCGCGGTGTCGCATCCGAAGATCTTCGGGGCGTTCGAGCTCTCGAAGATCCTTGCCAGCATCCTCGTCTTCCTCGCCTCGGCCTCCTACGTCCGGTCGCGGCGTGAATGGACGCTGCTCGTCGTGGCGCTCGGGTGCGCGGTCGGCTTCGAGGGCCTGTGGGCGCTCAAGCAGCATTTCATCACGCACCTGGGCCGCGTGGCGGGGACCCTTGATCACGCCAACAGCCTCTCAATGTATTTCTGCATGACCGTGCCCCTTCTGGTCGCCGTCTCCCTTTCCGGCTGGTCGCGCGGGCTCAGGCTGTTCTGTGGGCTGTGCGCGCTGGCGGCCTGCGCCGGGCTGATCCTGACGCTCTCTCGCGCGGGCATACCGATCTTTGCCGCGGTGGTAGCGGGCACAATCTTCGCATGCGCCTCGTGGCGGCTGAGCCCGAGCCGGATCGCCGTCCGCGCCATCCTCGTCCTCGGGGTGGCCGCGATGGTGGCGGCCTGCTGGACGCAGATGGGGCTGCGCTATTCCGAGTCGTCCCTTGAGGAGGAGTACTTTGACCCGGCGGTCGACGGCCGCGGCGTCTATCTCCGCCTTTCGGCGGCGATCGTGAAGGAGCATTTCTTCGGGGTCGGCCTCAACAACTGGTCGTATGAGGTCAGCCGGACCTACGGGCCGCGCCTGGGGTACAGGTTCGAGGATTATGACTTCCTGACATCGGTTTACGGACGCACCGACGACAAGCAGTTCGCCGATTCGTACCTCGCGGCGCCCGCCCACAACCTGGCCGCCCTGACGCTGGGAGAACTGGGCGTTCCCGGCCTCATCATCTTCGCGCTGCTCTGGATCCGCTGGCTGACGATGGCGGCGCCCTTCATTCTTCTGCCCAGGGGCGAGCCGATGCGGGCGATGGGCGTGGGGCTTCTGTTCGGCATCTGCGGCGTCTTTGGCCAGAGCCTCACCGAATGGGTCTACCGCCAGACGCCGATCCTGCTCACTTTCTACATCCTGCTCGGCGCCCTGGCCAGCATGGTGCACGCCCGCCGCCAGGCCCGCGCCGAGGAGCGCCCGGCCGGTGTTGCGGCGGAAGGGGGGGATCCGGTCCCCCGTGATTGCCTCGTTGAGGAGGGAGTGTAGCCGATGCGCGTCGCCCATCTGCTGCGCAAGTACGACCCCTCGGAGTGGGGTGGCACCGAGTCGGTGATGCTCCAGCTGACGACGGAGCTTGCCGGGCGCGGGGTCGAGTCCGTCGTCTACGCGCCCAGGATCCCCCCGGGCGCGGCGGCGCCGGGTCCGCTCGAGGCGGCCGGCTGCACCGTGAGGCGCTTTCGCGCTTGCGTGCCGATCTGGGGCATCTCCTCCGAGCGCAAGAGGCAGATGGTGGCGGTGGGCGGCAACATGGTCTCATTTGGGCTGGCCGGTTCCCTGTGGGCTGAGAAGGGCATCGATGTGATCCACTCGCACGCGCTGGGGCGGCTCGGCGCAATTGGGCGACTGGTGGCGCGCGCCCGGCGGATCCCGTTCGTGATCAGCATCCACGGTGGCGCCTACGACATCCCGGCCGAGCTTCGCCAGGAGCTCCGCAGGCCGGCCACCGGAGGGTGGGACTGGGGCAGGTCGCTCGGCCTCATGTTGCGCGCGAGGCACCTGATGGACCAGGCGGATGCGATCATAACGCTCAATGCGCGCGAAGCCTCCCTGGTGAGGGAGCGCCACCCGGGACGGCGCGTCCTGGTTGCACCGCATGGGATTCGAACGGCACTCTTTGCCAAGGAATGCAGGCCCGCGGCCCTGGCAGCTTTTCCAGAGCTGGAGGGCCGCCCGATGTTTCTTGTCCTGGGGCGGATCGATCCGACGAAGAATCAGGGGTGGCTGATCGCGGAGGCTGGGGAGCTTGCCCGGCGCCATCCCAAGGCGATCATGGTGCTTGCCGGACCGTTCACGGACCGTGAATACGCCCGCGCCCTCCAGGAGCGCATCGCCGGAGCGGGCCTGCAGGGCTCCATCATGATTGTGGGGAGCCTGCCCTCCGGGGATCCCCGGCTCATCGGACTTCTGCAGGAGGCCCGGGCCGTGATCCTGCCTTCGGTTTCCGAGACGTTCGGCATCGTCATCCTTGAGGCCTGGTCCGCGGGGACGCCCGTGATTTCCAGCCGGACCTCGGGCGCAACCGCGCTCGTGGACGACGGCGTGAACGGCCTGCTTTTCGACCTCGCAAGGCCCGCGACCTTCCATGCGGCGGTCGACCGGGTCCTGGCACAGCCGGAACTGGCCGCCCAATGGGGGGAAGCGGGCCGCGCCAAGGCGGCCGCCGAATACGACTCCTCGGTGAGCGCGGACCGGATGAGGGGGCTTTACGCGGAACTCATGGAGGGAAAGGATGCACTACGTCATTCTAAGGGACGATGACACGTGCGCCTACACGCCTGCCGCGTGCCTGGAGCGTCTCTACCGCCCGCTTCTTGACCGGGGAATGCCGGTCAATCTTGCCACGATTCCCGAGGTTCGCACCGATGTGAGGACGGCGGACGGCAGGCTTGAGGGATTCCTCACCGCTGGGAGCGGGCCGCATGTCCCGATCGCCCCGATCGGGCTCGCCGGCGGGC
>DATNLY010000320.1:0-6635 GCA_035602635.1 Opitutaceae bacterium
CGCCCCCCGGATACTCTTCTTCGGCTACAGCGAGGTGGGCCACGACTGCCTGGATCTCCTCCTCGGGCGCGGCGACAACGTCGTGGCGCTGATCACGCACGAGGACAGCCCGGGCGAGAAGATCTGGTTCAAGACGCCGGCGGCCGCGGCCCGGGCCAAGGGGGTGCCCGTGCACACCCCGGATAAGGTCGGCACGCCCGAGTGGCTGGCGCGGATCGGCGAGATGAGGCCGGACCTGATCCTGTCCGTCTACTACAGGAACATGATCAGCATGAAGGTCCTTGGACTCGCCCCTCTGGGGGCCTTCAACATGCACGGCTCGCTCCTGCCAAGGTACCGGGGGCGCGCGCCGGTCAACTGGGCGGTCCTCCACGGCGAGCCGCGGATCGGGATGACGCTCCACCGGATGGTGAGGGAGCCGGACGCCGGCAACATCGTCGACCAGGAGGGCGTCGACATTGGGCCCAGGGACACGGCGGAGCAGGCCTTCCGCAAGGTTCTCCCGTGCGCGCGGCGCGTGCTGGCCCGCCAGATCGACGCCCTGCTCGCCGGGAGGGCCGCCGAGACGCCGCAGGATGAGTCCAAGGCCACGTATTTCGGGGGGCGGCGGCCCGAGGATGGCCGCATCGACTGGACGCAATCCTCGGTGCGGATATTCAACCTGGTCCGAGCGGTCACGGATCCCTATCCCGGGGCGTTCACTGACAATGGCGCGTCGCGCCTTATGGTGTGGTGGGCGGAGCATGAATCCCAGGCCGCGCGCGGCGGGTTTGGCAGGCCGGGCGAGGTCGTCTCGGTTTCCCCGCTTGTCGTGGCGACCGGCGACGGCGCCCTCGAGCTCACCCGCACGGAATGGCGGGGTGGCCCGGCTCAGGCCCTCAAGGCCGGCCAGGTGCTCCCGGCGTGAAGTTTCAATAGATTGTCCCCGCGGCCCGTGGTGCGAGGTTGCCTTGGGATTTGTCGAGGGGCGTGGAAGCGGGGATCACTGGCGCGGGAAGGTGTTTAAAGGCGGCGACTGTGCTTCCATGCGGAATCCGGCCCCAAGAACCGGCCGCCCGACCGTTAATCCAGGGACGGTCTCCCGTTAACCATGGCATTTTAGACAGTCATATTAAACGGGTTATAACTATCCGTGGCTCGATGCGTCGTTGGCATACAATCGGCTACGTGTTTGGCGCGGACGTTAAATCCGCATTAAGCGGTCCGCTTCATTAATCAACCTGCTCCCTGCCAGCTCCAGCCAGACGAACGCCCCAATCCTAACCTGTCCAACTCCCTAGACTTATGCCTGAACCATCCAGCTCATCCGCCCCCGCCACGCCGACCATGAAGCCCACGTTGGGCCTCACCGGCCTGACTGTTAACGCAATGGCCCTGATCGCACCCGGGGCCTTCCTCTGGCTGACCTTTGAAGAGCAGGCCCTCTACGGCGCCCCCGGCGCCGGATGCGCCATGTGGTTCGGCATGTTTGCCTCGCTGCTGCTGTGCTATGCGACCGCGATCAGCTATGCCGAGCTCTCGAAGCTCTACCCGGGCGCGGGATCCTCGTACTTCTACGCCGAGCAGGCGTTCCTCGCGAAGTCGAAGGCGTTCAAGTACGCCCGCGTGAT
The DNA here is from genome assembly GCA_035602635.1 of Opitutaceae bacterium. Classification (GTDB taxonomy): domain Bacteria; phylum Verrucomicrobiota; class Verrucomicrobiia; order Opitutales; family Opitutaceae; genus Palsa-1447. The sequence goes on from DATNLY010000320.1 coordinate 1,611, forward strand.
CAAGTTCTTCACGGGCTGGGCGAGCCACCTCTACTATTGGGTCTATCCCGGGCTGATGGTCGGGGTGACGGCGATGCTGATCGGATACCTCGCCCCGTTCTTCTTCCCGAACACCTTCAGCACGAGCTATGACAGCCCGCTGCTGATGTATCTCGTCTGCATCTTCTTTGCGATCGGCGTCTCCTACATCGCCTACCGCGGCGTCAACGGGAGCACGGCGGTCAACATTGCGATCAACATCATCCAGATCACGGCGCTGACGGTCTTCGCCATCCTGGCGATCGCGTACCGGGTGCACCACAAGCAGGGCGACGTCGCCTATCACCTGTCGAACGGCGTGGCGGTCAACTACCAGGTGGCCCAGACGCCGCAGACGGACGACAAGGGCAACCCGGTCCCCGTTCTCGACTCCAACAACAAGCCGACGAAGAACGCCGACGGCACCCCGGCCTACGTCATGCAGGATGCCCAGGACGCCGACGGCAATCCCACTCCCGGCGACGCCAACGGCAAGGCCGTGGCGCTGGACAAGGCTGCGCCCTTCACGATCGACTACACGGCCGGCGCATGGAGCACGGATTCCAACAACAACCCGCAGTTCAACTACCACCCGACGGCCAAGTCGGTTATCGGGCCCCACAAGTTCAACTACGTCTTCATCCAGGCCTGCATCGCCATCCTGTGCCTCGTCGGCTTCGAGTCGGTGACGTCCATGGGCGAGGAGGCGAAGGACCCCAAGAGGCACCTGCCCTGGGCCATCCTTCTCTCCCTGACCATCCAGGGCGCCATCTGCTACCTGTTTGAGTACTTCGCGGCCAACTACCTGCTCAACAGCGGCTACACGATTGGATCCGCCGGGGCGTCAGCAGCCCCTATAGGGGACCTGATGCTCATCACGGGCACGTGGCTCTTCGGAAGCGCGGCGGCAGGCAAGGCGTTTATGCTCGTCCAGGCGTTCACGGTGTTCCTGGCGCTTATCGGCACCACGCTCGCCTGCCTGAACACAGGAGCGCGCGTGACCTACGCGATGGGCCGCGACAAGGAGGTCGGGGCGCATTTCGGCCTGCTCCACGACAAGAACCTCACGCCCCACAAGACGATCTGGACGCTCTGCATCCTATCGATCTTCATCGGGATAATCACGGTGACGACATACCTCGGCGGAACCTCTCCCGCGGCCTTGGACAAGCACAACATCTGGTACAGCTTCGGGATCTTCAGCCCGTCCTTCTACACGAGCGCGTACAACTCGTTCGTGATCGTGACACTGACCAGCAACTTCGGGACGTTCCTCCTCTACATGACGACCTGCGTGGTCGCCATCGTGGCCTTCCGGGAGCACCATATGTTCCATGGCATCAAGCACGTGGTCATACCGGTCTTCGGGCTGCTGGCCAACCTGACCTGCATGCTCTTCTACCTGATCGGGCCGTTCTCGGTCGCCGGCATGAGCTGGCACGAGCCCTACGTCGCCCTCGGGGTCGTCGCGCTATGGGGCATCTACGGACTGATCTACTTCCGCAGCGGCAGCAAGAGCCAGGGCAAGGAGATGATCCTGACGCAGAAGCCCGCGTAGTTCTCATTGACCCGGCCCCGGGCCGGGTGAAAATATCCGGCTCCGCCTGCTTTGCGCAGGCGGGGCCTTTTTTTCGCCAAACCCATGCGACTGCGCTACGCACGCCTCTCATCCACCGGACCGGTCCGGCCCGTCAACGAGGACTGGCTGGACTTCTGGGAGTCGCCCGATCCCCTGACGAGGGAGAAGCAGGGAAGCGTGGCGATCATCGCCGACGGGGTGGGGGGGTTCGACCACGGCGAGGTGGCCAGCCGCCTCGCGGTGGAATCCGCGCTGCAGGAGTTCCAGTCGGTGTCCGGCGACGTCAAGCCCTACGCGCTCCTTCGCCGCATGTTCACGACCGCGTGCGCCAAGGTCCATGAGAAGGCGGTGTCGCACCGCAACGGCCGGCCGATGGCGACCACGCTCGTTGCGTCGATCTTCCGCGACGGCGCGGTGTGTGTCGCGAACGTCGGCGACACCCGGGCCTACTTCATCCGCCAGAAGACGATCCGGAGGCTGACGACGGACCACGTGGCGACATCGGTCCCGGTCAAGCTCGGCCTCCTCCTTGAGCGGCAGGCGATGGCGAGCCCCAAGCGGAGCGAGCTCACCCGCAGCGTGGGGGCGGAGCCGTTCTGCGTGCCCGACTTCGCGACGCAACTGATCTCCCACGGCGATTTCATCCTCCAGTGCACGGACGGCCTGCACGCGTGCGTGCTCGACGAGGAGATGAGGGAGATCATCTCCCGCTCGCATCCCTACGACGCCTGCAAGGAGCTCGTGGCGCTCGCGGAGAAGCGCGGGAGCGACGACAACATCTCACTCCAGCTGATCGAGGTGCGCAACTGGGAGCAGGTCGCCCAGTCGGCCCGGGTCGCCCTGGGGGCCGATGTCACCCCCAGGAAGGCCGTGGTGGCCGCGGCCGCCGCCGCGACCGGCACCGGCGAGCCGGGGCCCGGCCAGCTCCTCGACGGGCGCTTCGAGATCACCGACCTCGTCGCGCGCAGCAACATGGCGTCCATCTTCAAGGCCAACGACCGGACGACGGGGCAGAGCGTTGCCATCAAGGTGCCCCTCATGGCGCTCGAGGGCGACGTGGCCGGGTATGAGCGCTTCCAGCGCGAGGAGGAGATCGGCGCGGGCCTCAACCACCCGGGCATCCTCAAGGTGGTCAAGGTCGACAAGCCCAAGAGCCGGCCGTACCTCGTCATGGAATTCCTAGAGGGCGAGACGCTGGCCAAGATCATGACAAAGCGCAAGAAGCTGCCCGAGGCCGAGGCGGTCGCCTACGCGAGCGAGATCTGCGACGCGCTCGACTACCTGCATGCCAACGGGATCGTGCACAGGGACCTGAAGCCCCAGAACATCATGGTGTGCTCCGACGGCAGCCTGCGCCTCTTCGATTTCGGCATCGCGCGCGTGGAGAAGGCGCGCCGCCTCACGTTCGTCGGGCTCACCCCAACGCTGGGCACCCCCGACTACATCTCGCCGGAGCAGGTCCGCGGCAAGCGGGGCGACCACCGGAGCGACATCTACAGCCTGGGGGCCATCCTCTATGAGATGGTCACAGGCTCGACGCCGTTCGAGGGGGAGAGCCCCTACGTCGTCATGAACGCGCGGGTCACGGGCGACCCGGAGGCCCCGCGCAAGCTGAACCCCGAGATAAGGACGGCGCTCGAGGAGGTGATCCTGCACGCCATGGAACGGGACCCCAAGTTGCGGTACGAGACGGCGGGCGCCATGAAGCGGGAACTCAACAACCTAAACCTGGTCGAGATCACCCACCGCGACCAGCGCCTGCGCGCGCCGCAGGCCGGCAGCGGCCGCAGGCACATGGTCCTGATGGTGGCTGCGCTTGTGATCTCCTGGGTGGCGCTGTTCCTGGCGCTTTATTTTATCCTTTCTCACGGCAAGCACCACTGAGGCCGGGTTCGCGCCGACGCGGCCTCCCAGGGAATGCAACGCCAGCGGCCCCGGACGGCCGGCCGAGCGTGTTAAGAAAAGATTAAGAGCTGGCAGAGCATGAGCATTGCCGATGCCAGAACAGGACCATTCCCCTCCCATGCAGTCGGATTTTGGCATCCGAAGGGCATTTTCAGGGGAAATGGGCGGCGGGTGAACCAGATGGCATCATTGCTGCTATCCCGGTGTTCCGTGCGCCTCGAACACCAAAAGGCCGCATGTAACAACCTCCCTAGTATCCGTATGAACAAGAAACTGTATCCTATCACGCTATGCGCACTGGCCCTCGTTGCGACCCCATCATGGGCGCAGACGACGACAACTACGACGACCACCACGCCGGCGGCTCCCGCCGCTCCCGCTGCAGCAGCTGCTCCCGCGGCCGCCCCGACGTCCCCGGTTTCAACGCCAGCGATGGAAGGGCCCCTTACCGTGAACGTTAAGCCCGAGAGCTTCGACCTTCCCGGCGGAATGGGGAAAATCTACGTTTCCGGGGCGGTGACCGCCATCGGCTTTGCCGAGGATGACCGGATCCCGGGCGACCGTCCGGCCCAGGCGGACATCAGCAATGCACAGGTCTTTGTCCAGAAGGTCGACGGCGAGGTCCAGTTCTTCGCCCAGGCCGGCGAGTACTCGCTTCCCTCGCTCGGCGCCGGGTACCTGACCGGGGCGAATGCGACCAACCTCTACGGCCCGCTTCCGCAGGCATTCCTCAAGATTGTCCCGGACGCCAGCTTCTCGATCGAGGCCGGCAAGCTGCCGACCCTGATCGGGGCGGAATACACGTTCACCTACGAGAACATGAACATATTTCGCGGGCTCCTCTGGAACCAGGAGACCGCGATCAGCCGCGGCATCCAGGCGAACTACACCGCGGGCCCCGTGGCCCTGGCGGTCCAATGGTCCGACGGGTTCTACTCGAACCGCTACAACTGGCTCGCGGGGTCGGCGGCGTGGACCATCAACAGCTCCAACACGCTGGCGCTCATCGTCAGCGGCAACCTGGGGGTCACGGACTACTCCGCGTCCGCCGCGGTCCCCTTTGTCCAGAACAATGACCAGCAGCTGGACAACCTGATCTACACGTACACCTCCGGGCCGGTGCTTGCGCAGGGGTACATCCAGTACTCCAACACCAGCAAGAACGGGAAGCTCGGCTTCGGGCAGTCGGCCTCCCAGACGGGCGAGGGGGTGCTCGTGAACTATGCCGTCCCCAACACGAGCTACAACCTGTCGACCCGCGTGGAATACAATTCGTCGACCGGCTCCGTGAAGGGCGGCGCGCCCAACGTGATGTACGGGCCGGGAAGCGACGCCTGGTCGTTCACGTTCACGCCCAGCTGGCAGTCCGGGGTGTTCTTCACCCGCGCCGAGGTCTCCTACGTCTCGGCCTCGAAGACCACCAAGGGGTTTGTGTTCGGGCCGAACGGCACGCAGACGAGCCAGACCCGGTTCGCCATCGAGACCGGCATCCTGTTCTGATCCCGCCAGTCCTTTGAGGCCCG
>DATNLY010000322.1:0-3660 GCA_035602635.1 Opitutaceae bacterium
CGCCCCCCAAGCTTCGCCAGGGCCACCGTCGTCGGGCGCGCCGGCCGGCCGGATGTCTTCATCTCGGGGACCTCCGCGGTCGTGGGGCACGCCACGGTCGCGCCCAACGACACCTCCGCGCAGCTCGACTGCACCCTGGAAAACCTGAGGGGCATCTGCAGGGCGTGCGGCATGGGGGAGCACCCCTCGGAGGGCGAGCGCAGGCACTTCAAGGTGTATCTCAGGAACGCCGGCGAACTTCCGGGCGTCGCCCGCCAGCTCGAGCGGCGGATGCTTCTCCCGGGCGACCGGGTGAGCTACCTCGAGGCGGACATCTGCCGCGCCGCGCTCAACGTGGAGATCGAGGTGGCCGTGCGCGGCGCAGCGAGCAGCTGACGCAGCCTGCCCGCGTCCGCCTTCCCGCGCGGCGTCGCCGGGAACTCGGCGAGCACGAGTATCCGCGAGGGGATCTTCCAGGAGGCCAGCCTCGAGCGGAGCCCGCGCCGGATCTCGGTGCCGGCGCAGTCCGCGCAGACCGCGGCCGACAGGACGGCGCCCGGGGCGGCGGACATGTGCGCAAAGGCGTCGCGGACCCCTGGAAGGGACCTGATGGCCGCCTCGATCTCGGCGAGCCCCAGGCGCCGGCCCGCCACCTTCACGACGCGGTCCGTCCGCCCCCCAAGGACAAGCTCTCCGTGCTCGTTCAGCGCCGCGCGGTCCGCGGGTGCGAACCGGCCCCTGCCCATCACGGCCGGGCTGGAGACAACGAATCGGCCGCCGGCGCCGAACCGGATCCTCACCCCCAGGAGGGGAGTCCCGACGCCGCGTCCCGAAAGCGTGGCGTCTCCGCTCCTGTCGAAGGCGATGCCCCCTGTCTCGCTCGCCCCGTAGAAGCTGTGGATCCTCTTCCCGAATTTCGCCGCGAACGCGCGGCCCGTCTCGGGCGCCAGCGGGGATCCCGCCGAGACGACCAGGCGCACGCTCGCCAAGGATTCCCGCGCGACGTCGCTCGCGACGAGCGCCCGAAGGACGGCGGGCACGCTCGGGAACACGGTGGGGCTCCACCGCGCGGCGTCGGACGCAATCGCGTGCGGGAGGGCGCTCGACGCGCAGACGACCCGCGAGCCCTGAAGGAGGAGCGGGACGACGAGGTTTCCCAGCCCGTACGAGTAGCCGAGCGGAATGGTCGCGAGGCTCGCGTCCCCGGGGCCTATGCCCATCGTGCGGCAAACCTGCCGCCCGTCGGCCTCCATCTGGGCGTGCGAGAAGGAAAGCCCCCGGGGCGCGCCCGTGCTTCCGCTCGTCATCTTGACGAGGCACTCGGACGGGGCGCGCCGGCCCGCCGGGGACGCGGGGCCAAGCGAATGGAGGCGGCCGGCGTGCCAGATCCAGCGGGCGCCGATCGCGCGCGCGGCCGAGATCCGCGACTCCTCGGGCTCGCCCGGGTCGATGGGCGCGGGAACGGCCCCCGCGCAGAGCAGTCCAAGGAACACGTGAAGCCACTCGGCGCCGTTCGGCACGGACATGGCCACCCGCCGCCCGGCCAGGGGGGACCCTGCCGCGGGGCGCGCATGGGCGACCGCCCACTGCGCCGCGCCCGCCGCGAGCTCGGCGCGCGTCCATGCCCTTCCGGTCGAAGCCTCGACAAGGGCGACCGCCGAGGGCGATTCCGCCACGGTGTCCTCCCAGAGCCTGGGCAGGGGCGCGCTCATCCGCCCCAGCGTGGGTCGCCGGCGCGCACCGGCGAGAAAAATTGCGAATGTACAAACCCCATCCCGGCCAGCATAACGGGGCCAAGCGCATGAGCGAGCACGACCAGCCCCCGGCTTGGGACGCGATAATCATCGGGGGCGCGCTCGCCGGCGCGTCGACGGCCCTCCTTCTGCGCAGGCGCAACCCGCGCTGGCGCATCCTGATCATAGAGAAGGGATCCCAGCTCGGGCGGCGCGTCGGCGAGTCCACCGTGGAGACGAGCGCATACTTCATCGGCAGGGTCCTCGGCTTCACCGACCACCTCAACGAGAAGCACCTCGTCAAGCAGGGCATGCGGTTCTGGTTCTGCAACGAGGAGACCCGGGGGCTCGCCGACTGCAGCGAGACCGGCCCCAAGTACAACGTGCGGTTCCCGGGCTACCAGGTGGACCGCGCGGTGCTGGACGAGGAGGTGCTGGCGAAGGCGGTGTCTGAGGGGGCGCGGCTGCTGCGCCCGGTCAAGGTGCGCGCGGTGACCCTTGCCGAGGGCGGGATCCAGTCGGTCGAGTGGGTGGGGGAGGACGGCCGGTCGGGCGTCGAGCGCGCGAGGTGGATCGTCGACGCCTCGGGGGTCGGGGCGATCCTCGCCAGGAGGAACGGCTGGTTCAGGACCAACACGGCCCATCCCATCGCCGCGTGCTGGAGCCGCTGGAACGGCGTGAAGAACCTCGACTCGCGGGAGTTCGCGGAGCGCCACCCGGAGTGGTCGAGGCGCTCCAAGGCGGTGCGCTACACGGCGACCAACCACATCTGCGGCAAGGGCTGGTGGTCCTGGTGGATCCCGCTCAAGGGCGGCGACATGAGCGTGGGGATCGTCTACGATCAGAGGATCACCGAGCTGCCCGACGGCGGCAAGATCGGCGACAGGCTGCGGGCCTTCCTCGTGGCCCATCCCGCGGCGCGGGAGCTGCTCGCCGAGGCGACCTACCAGGAGGGCGACGTCCACTTCCGGCGCAACTGCGCCTACAGCTGCTCAAGGTACGCTGGCGACGGGTTCGTCCTTGTCGGCGACGCCGCGGCGTTCATGGACCCGTTCTACTCGCCCGGGATGGACTGGATCAGCTTCTCGACAAGCGCGGCGGCGGCGCTCGTGGACAGCTGCCTTTCCGGCCGCAGCGTCGCGGAGAGGGTGGCGCGCCACAACGCGAACTTCACCGCCTCCCACGACCGCTGGTTTGACGCGATCTACCGCGACAAGTACTACTACATGGGCGACCACGAGCTGATGACGCTCGCGTTCAGGCTGGACCTGGGAAGCTACTACCTCGGCGTCGTCTCGCGGCCCTTCGCCCGGGGCAATTCCGCGCTCGAGATCCCCGCCTTCGCCCCGAAGGGGGGCCTTGCCGCGGGCCGCCTCATGGCCCTCTACAACCGCCGGCTTGCCTCGATCGCCCGCTCGCGCATGGCGCGCGGCACCTGGGGAAGGAGCAACAGCGGCCGCTATTTCGGCTTCATCAGCTACGAGCTGAACAACCGCCTGCTGCCCCGGGTCGTCGGCCAGCTCCTCATGTGGATGCTCCTGGAGGCCCGCGAGGGGTGGCGCACCTGGTTCGCCGTCCGCCCCGCCGCCGACCCGGCGCCGCTGCCGCAGACGAGCGCCGCGGCGGGAACCTGACGCGCCATGGCCCCCAATACCCCCGATGTTCCCAACCCGGAGCTCGCCCGCATGCCGGCGCGGGTCCTGGAGGCGTTCGAGCGCTTCCGCGCGAAGGGCGACCCCGCCGCGGTGGAGGCCGTCGTCATCGCCGCCGTGCTCGACTACCGCCCCGCCGGCGCCGACCTCCCGGAGCCCGTCTGCGACGGGACCCGCCTTGTCGATGACCTTGGATACGACTCGGTGTCCGTGGCCGAGCTCGTCTTCTTCCTGGAGGACCTCTTCGAGATGACGGTCACCAACGCGGACATCCTGGCCGTCAGGACAATCGGCGA
>DATNLY010000334.1:0-2662 GCA_035602635.1 Opitutaceae bacterium
GCAGATCTCGGTGGACGGGTCTCTGGCGACCAACTCTTCGGCTATCATGGGCGATGCGCTGATCGCGGTCTCCACCGGCTGGAGTGCGGGCAACAGTGACCAGGTGCTTTCCAGCCGAATGGCGCAGGAGACGGTGTATCCGCTCAGCCCCCATGCGACGAACCCGGGCATTTCGACAGCCAATGATGTTGCGATTACCGACTACCCGGATGCCATCCTGCCCTCGGATGGTCAAGAGAAGGGAATGACCATCAACGCGGCGATCCTGACCGGCAACACCCCCTCCTATGTCGACCCCCTCAATCAAGCAGCCGGGGTCGGAAGCAACAGTTACAACAGCGGCGGCGCCCAGAATCTCGTGCGGATGGAGGAGGACTGGTTCGACGGCCCATCTCCAAACAACACCCTCTCGCTGACGCTCCAGGGCTCGCTGGGCCAGCTGTTCTCATCGGATTACTTCCGGGCCCCCTACCGCAGCAACAGCACCTGGCCCGGCATCGGCCCGGGCGGCGTCGGCAGCGACATCATCTACGAGCAGCCCCACACCCGCAACGTGAATTACGACCAGAGCTTCAGCGTGCGGACGCCCTTCGGGACGCCGACGACGACAAGTTTCACGATAGGGCCGTTCTTCATCTGGTGAGGCCGGCCCGGCTGGGCCGGGCTATCGCGTTGATTTCCAGTGCGCCCCCGAATCGGGCGCATGCCCGGGCATCCTGCCAAATGGCCGCGGTGGAACATGCCCCGTGTATCCTTTGTCATTGGAGGGCGTCTCATTCCCCATACGCCATGAATGCCAAGACTCTCCTCATTGTCCCTGCGGCGCTGGCCATCGCGTCAACCGCGCATGCCTGGTCCCACTGGGGATTCGGGCTGAACCTCAACCTTCCGCTCTACTACCCGACACCCGGCTACGCGCGGACCGTCGTCTACCAGGCGCCGCCCTCGTCCGTCGCCGAGCAGGTGACCCCGGCGCCCGGGCCCGGCTACGTGTGGCTGTCGGGCCACTGGTCATTCTACGGCAGCAGGTGGGTCTGGGTCGCCGGCCACTGGGAGATGCCCCCCTCGCCGAGCGCCACCTGGGTGGCCGGCCATTGGGTCCAGGGAAGCTCCGGGTGGGTCTGGGTTGACGGGGCCTGGAACGTGGGCTCCCCGCCCTCCGCACCCGGCTCGCCCCCTTCGCCCCCATCGGTCCCCGCACCCGTGGCCGCCGTTCCCGTTCCGTCAACACCGGCGCCCGCCGCCGTTGAGGTGCAGGAGGGCATGGTCGTTGCCGACGAGCCCCCGGCCCCCATCGTTGAATATGTCCCGGCCTGCCCCTCCCCCGAATTCGTCTGGGTCGGCGGCTTCTGGGGCTGGAACGGAGGCTGGTACTGGAACGCGGGCCGTTACGCCCACGCCCCCTTCAGGGGCGCCGCCTGGGTTTCCGGAGGCTGGGCCCGGGGCGGACGAGGCTGGGCTTGGCACGGCGGGCGCTGGCGCTAGTCCGGGGCCGCGCTCCCCACTGCGGGACGCGAGTTTTAGACTTGTCTAATATTAGGTGTTAATTTCGGTTCCCGGCCGTGAACCGGGCCCAGTACGCGCGCTACGTCCTCCTGAGGCTGGCGGAGGCCTTGGCGATCGCCCTTGGGGCGGGGCTGCTAGCCCATTTCCTCCAGCGCCTTGGCTGGCTCGCCCCCCTTGAATGGGGCCCTCTGCGGCTTCGGGCGCGGCAGATCCCCGGGGTCGCGCGGGCGCTCGCCTTGATCGGCTGGTGGACGTGGCCGGTCGCGTGGGCCCTCATGGGCCACGTGGTCCTCGGGCCCAAGCAGAGGAGGCCCGTCTATCGCAGGATTCCGGGCGCCATGTACGCCTATGCGGGGATCAAGGTCGACCGAAACGCGGGATGCCGCGGCGGCTGCGTCACCGGGGCGACCGGCTCGGGAAAGACCCTGGCGTGCATCGTGCCCAGGCTCCACTCGCTCTGCGTCAATGAAGCCGGCGCAGAGCGCCCCGGGTGGCGCGGGAGCCGCGCCGGGAGGGATTTCCGGGAGCTGAAGGGGGCCCATCGCGGGCGCCAGCGGGAAGCCCTGGCCAAGATCGACAGCCTGGGCGCCAGCGAGGACCGCGCGGCCGGGGCGGCCGGCGGCATCGACGAGCAGATCGGCCGCCTGAGGCAGTCTTGCGACCGCGGCGACCGGGACCTGCGCGACGCCTCCGACGCCTGCAGGGAGGCAAGGTACCGCGCGTTCCCGTGGGGCGGCTTTGTCTGCGGGGAAAAGGGCAACGAATGGCAGCTCATGGAGGGGCTCATGCGCTGCCACGGCCGCGAGGAGGACCTCTGCGTCCTGCGGACCCGGCCCTCCTGGGCCCCAAGGGACTGGGCCCCGCTCGTGCGCTTCAACCTCGTCTCCATGGACGGGATCCCCGCCGACACCTATGCCAAGATGATCGTGGACACCGGGCTGGCTGTCGAGGAGGCGCCGTCGCGCGACGAGTTCTTCGTCCCGCAGGCCCGCGACAAGATCGCATGGGGGATCCGGCTCATCCGCTCCGTGAGGGACGCGGCCGTCGCGCCGAACCCGGCGGCCGCCGGACCAAGCCTGCTCTCCCTCCTCGAAATCCTCACGGTGCAGGAGAGCTACCGCCGCTATCTCGTCCGCTGCGCGTCCGAGAATCCCCT
>DATNLY010000012.1:0-2206 GCA_035602635.1 Opitutaceae bacterium
CCTCCTGCCCGCCATGATCGCCCCGGCCCCGAGGCCCAGGAACGAGCTGAGCAGCATGAGGTTCGCGTAGTAGGCGACCAGGTGCAGGACGGAGGGCACCCAGCGTATCACCATCATCTCGAGGAACAGCGCCGTGAAGGAGAGGGCAAACATCTCCCATTTCATCCGGCCCGCGCTGGGAAGGGGTTCCTCCATCGCCCGAGGATTGGGGGCGACGGGCCGGAATCAAACAACAAACGCGGTCCGCGGGCCGCCCCGGGGCCCGGCCGCGCTCAGATCGGGAGGCCCCGCCGCCTGGACGAGGCCATCACCAGCATGCTCCCGAGGTAGGCGACGATCACGAGCATGGAGAGCCTGTGGTTGCCGATCGCCGTGACCAGGTACTCGCAGAAGCCGCCGATCATCGCGCCGATGAGGTTCGCCCCGAAGACCGCCGAGGGGGCGGACGACTCGCGGAATGTCGTCGAGAAGATGATCCCGGCAAAGAAGACCGGCAGGGGCACGACAAGGAGCGTCCAGAGGAGGCGCCCCGTGAAGGCGTACTGGAGCACGCTCTCCCGCGGCACGATGAGCAGCAGGGCGAGGATGGCGAAGAGCGGGGCGTACATCCACATCGAGAATCCCCTGGCGCGCTCCGCCACCAGGTTGGCGCCCATGACCATGAGCAGCACGCCCACGACCACGACCATCGTGACAAACCATGTGGTGCCGAAGAAGAGCGTGGAGTCGCTTATGCTCTTTGTCTCCAGCAGGAGGAAGCCCATCCCCAGGAGCCCGAAGTGGACGTCCCCGTAGCCGAAGGAGCGCCCCCGCAGGAACGCGACCGCGACGACCGAGAAGGCCAGCATGCCGGCGATGGAGGCCAGGTAGTCGGCCGGGATGGTCTTCCTGGCAAGGTAGAGGAAGGGCCAGTCGTCCGTCGGCAGGTCCATCCGCTCCGGGTTGCTGAAGGCGGCCCTGTAGAACCGGAGCACGAGCCGCGGCATGGCGGCGTGGGCGTCCTTGGAGACGCAGAAAATCATCTGGTTGCCGTTGTAGAGGTCGAGGTACATGGCCGGCTCCCGCCCCGTCGCCTCGGCGACCATCTGGAAGAGCTTGGGCCCGAGCCAGGGCTTCCCCACGGCGAACGACAGCGACAGGATGCCCCTGTCGTTCAGGAGCCGGAATGCCGACCGGATGCTCTCCACCGTGTAGACATACCCGTCCAGCCGCAGGTTGTTCATGTTGCTGAACATCGCCTGCGAATCGAGGTAGCCGAAGGCGATGACGTCATATCCCGGGGTCGCCTTGGCCACGAAGGACCGGGCGTCGTCGACATGGACGGTCACCCTCGGGTCCGCGTAGGGCGCCCCGGCGCTGAACCGGCGGGAGATCCCGACGATGGCCCGGTCGATCTCGACGGCGTCGACGTGCCGGGCGCCGGACTGGAGGGCGGCCTCCACGTCGAAGCCGCCGCCCGCCCCCACGACCAGCACCCTGTCGCGCCCCTTGCAGATCTGGTAGGGGATGAGGTACTGGATGATGTAGCCGCGGACGTACGCGTCCCCGAAGGATCCCGGGGTGTACCTCGCCGGGTCTAGCGCCGCGTCCAGGTGGTACCCGAACTGGTTCACCTTCACCCCGTAGATGGGCGGGTCCCTCATCGTGAGGAGGTCGGGGGGCGGGGCGCCCTCCGTCACCATGGGCGTCTGGACGCGGCTCACCGTGATGTAGTAGTAGGGCGACCAGATGGCGTTGGGGTCGCTGTCATGGACGATCGCGGCGAGGACGGCGGCAAACAGCGGGACGCTGACGTACCATCGGCGCAGGCCGGAGATGGCAAGGTACACGAGCATGACGCCCCCGATGCCGAGCACCGGCGAGAAGAGCTTCAGCGAGAAGAACCCGAAGCAGAGGGTGCCGGAGAGGCTGCCGGCCAGGTCCCAGGCGTAGGCGCTCAGGCGCGGCAGGGCGTTGAAGAGGGCGCCCATCCTCTGGCCCAGCGGGGCGAACATGAGGGCGTTCACCCCGAAGATCCCCACCATGACAATCCCGTTGGTGGTCGAGGGCGGCATGGCGAAGAACCGGGCATCGCTCACGGAGGACCCCACCACCGCGTTGCGGTCGAGCAGGAGCATCCCGATGTCCAGGGCGAGGAACACGGGGAACCAGCCGAACAGGCTCCATTTGCGGCCCCCGCAGATCGCCCCGGCGCCGAGTCCGAGGA
>DATNLY010000045.1:0-11053 GCA_035602635.1 Opitutaceae bacterium
GCCGACGGCCCCGAGCGCCTTTCCGCCCACGGTCCGGTTGTTGGCGGTCCAGAGGCGGCCCCCCCTGGGCGCGACGATGGCCGGCACCTCGCCCGGCCCGAGGAAGCCGTCCCACCGCCGGTCCCCGAAGATCCCCGTGACAGGCAGCCGGCCGTCATACCCGATCCTCCTTGGAAGGAAGCCGGCCAGCGTCCACCCGATCTGGCCGCCCGAGTCCGCGACAATGAGGTTCTGCGCCGGGATCCCCATGTGATGGGCGACCGCGATGGCGCCCTTCACGTCGGCGGCGTCCTCGAGGTCCATGATGTCGAAGTTGGTCGCCGCCGGATCGTCGGCCATCCAATGGAAGGCGAACTGCTCGCCGCCGGGCCCGCTGCCGACGATGGGCCCCCAGACGGTCCACGCGAACTGCATCGACACCGGCTTTGCCCCCTTCACCGCCACGATCTCCGTGCGCATGTCGTAGGCGAGCGAGCGGCCGCCATCGGGGCCGTGGTAGAGGTCTGGCGAGATCGTGGGGGCCACCAGGATGACGTCCCCGATGCCCGCTCCGGCATTCGTGAACCCCCATGCGATCCGCCCGGTGCTTCCCGCCACCAGCGCGGGCGTGCCGGGCAGGGTCACCCCGGTCTCGCCGTGCCCGGGCCACCTGAGGGACATCCGGTACCATGTGTTGGGCACGCCCAGGTGCAGGTGCATGTCGTTGGCCACGATCGCCGGGCCGCCCCCGGCAAGGGCGCCCGCCACCGCGAAGTTGTTCGATCCCGGTGCCTCGGGGTCGCCCTGCAGGGGACCGCGGGCCACGGGTTTCTGGGCCGATAGCGCCTGGTCCCCCGGGGGCGCGGGCCTCAGGTCGATGTCCGATGGCGGCGGAATTGGCGCCGCGGGCGCTGCGCTCCCGTCGAGTGGGGCGTCGCCCGGGGTGTACAGGGGCGCGAAGAAGGCGAGCGCCGCGCCGCCATACTCGTCGCGGATCGCCGCGAGCACGCGGGGGTTGCGCCCCATGGAGTCCTGAAGGTCGAGCGTCATCGCGAAGTCGACAAGCGCGCAGTCCTCGGCAAGCCACGGCCTGGGCTCCGCCCGGAGGACAACGTACTCCCAGGGCTTGGCCCCGAGGAAAGCCAGGCCCTCGTTCACGCCCTGGGCGTACGCCTCCAAGAGCGCCCTGCGCCCGGGGCCCTCGCGCGCAAGGACCTCGCGCGCGACCCTGCGGAATCCGTGCATGCGGGCCTCCCTGTCCATGGGAAGGGTCGCCGCGCCAAGAAGCTCGGACAGCTCGCCGGCGCCCCTGCGCCTCATGAGGTCCATCTGGAAGAACCGGTCCTGCGCGTGGAGCCATCCGGTCGCACGCGCGACATCGATGCGGCTGGATCCCTCCACGGTCGGGACCCCGAGCGCATCCCGCGTGATCCGCACCGGCGCGGCGAGGCCCCGCAGCGCCGACGAGCCGTCGAGCCTCGGGAGGCTGGCCTCGATCCGGCCGCGCAACCACAGGCCGGCGGCCGTCGCCCCCACGACGAGCACGGCGAACAGGACGCCGGCTACGGCGAGGGCGCGCCTGGCTGCGGGGCGCAGGGTCATGGGAGCCCGAGGACGTCCCGGATCCGCCCCACGATCGTCTCCGGCGCCTGACCGATGGCGATCGTGAGCGCATCCAGGGGTTCCTCGAGCGTGTCGCACTGCGAGCGAAGCATGGCCTCCTTCATGAAGTGGCCGCTGCGCCCCGCGAGGCGGCCCGCGATGAGGGCGAAGTCCCCGCGAAGATGGACGAACCTCCGGCTCGCCGGGTCCGGCGCGAGCGCGGCGCGGTACGCCTCCGTGAGGGCCGAGCACGCGACGACGACCCTCGCTCCCCGCGCGGTGCGCGCCTCGGCCTCCGCGCGGACCCTCGCGAGCCAGGGCGCGCGGTCGGCATCGCCCAGGGAAACCCCGGCGGCCATCTTGGCCACGTTCCCCGGGGAATGCAGGTCGTCCGCGTCGATGAAATCCCAGCCGAGCGCGACCGAGAGGGCGCGCCCGACGGTCGTCTTCCCGCAGCCCGACACTCCCATCAAGATGACCATGGAAACCGGCGGGGCCTCCCATGATCGCGTGGCCCCCGCGGGCCGCCCCTCGTCCAGGTCGATGAGCTCGAACATGGTCTGGGCCGCGCCCGGGGACAGGCCGTATTCCGCGACCCGCTCGCGGACCAGGTCGCTCCGGTCGTCCCTCCACCCGAGCTTTGTCATGTAGCGGTTCCAGATGGCGCACTCCTCGTCGCCGCGGGCCGTGCCCCGCTCATGCGCCCATGAGAGGATCTCCTCGTCGCATCCCCCCGACAGGGTGCGCGCGCGCAGGTCGCCATAGGGCACCCCGAGGAAGCGGCAGCACCTGCCGTCAAACAGGGCCGGCCTCGCCTCGCCGAGGTTGGCCTTATACTCGGGCGGCAGCGCCCCCCGGGAGTCCAGGCGGATCTTGTCGAGCGTCCGGCCAAGGCAGACGATGCGCCCAACCCTTGCGTGCGGACTCCTGAGGCCTGTGATTTGCGGCATGGTAACGGATGGGGCCTAGTCACGCAGCATGTAGACCACGGTGCAGAGGGCCGCGAAGACGACAGTGGGCGCGATCACCCAGAGCGGATTGACCGGCACATGGTAATGGCCGAAAAGCCAGACAACGGCGACGCTCTTCACCAGGATCAGGACCCAGCAGAGGGCGATCAGGCGCTCGACCCGGCGGTTCCGCGGGACCCTGTGGCGCACGCTGACCTTGCGCACGAACCCCCGCTCGTAGTCGCCGGGCGGCCGTCGGTTGATGAGGCGTATGAAATCGGCAAGCATGCTCGTTCCCCCGGGGTCGCCGCGCGGGGCATGGCTGGCTCAGGGCAGGGGATCCCCCCGCTTTTCACGGGCTTCCGCGGCCGGGAGCGCCCTCCCGTAAAGCTCCGCCAGCTCGCGCAGGTAACCCGCGATGGCCCCCTCTCCCAGCGACCGCAGGCCGCCATCCGTCAGCCTCCAGCGCCAGTTTCCGTCCGGCTTTCCCGGCAGGTTGAGGCGCGCCTCGGAGCCCAGGCTGAGGAGGTCCTGCGCCGGGACGATGGCGATTCTGCTCACGGCCGAGTAGGCCGCCCGGACGAGGTCCCACCCGGCCTCGGCCCCGCTGACGCGAAGGTAGCGGCGGACATGGTCGCGCACCTTCTCGCCGGAACCGGCATACCAGCCGAGCGCGGTGTCGTTGTCATGGGTGCCCGGGTATATGACCCCGTTGCGCCTGAGGTTGTGCGGCAGGTATGCGTTTTTCGCGTCGCCGCCGAAGGCAAACTGGAGAACCGCCATCCCCGGCAGCCCGGTGTCGCGCAGCAGGTCCTCGACGGACGGGGTCAGCAGCCCCAGGTCCTCGGCGATGATCTTGGCGTCCGGGAACTCCTCGCGCATCGCGCGGAAGAATCCAATTCCCGGTCCCTTTCGCCACTCGCCCGTCCTCGCGTTCGTGGCTGGGAGCGGAATCCGCCAGTAGGAGTCGAACCCGCGGAAGTGGTCTATCCTGACGGCGTCATACATCGCGAACGAGGCCCTCAGGCGCTCCTTCCACCAAGCGTACCCGTCCGAAGAGTGGGCCTCCCACCGGTAGAGGGGGTTGCCCCAGAGCTGCCCGTCGCTTGAGAAATAGTCGGGGGGCACGCCCGCGACGGCGACCGGGCGACCGTCCGCCGCGAGCTCAAACAGCTCCGGGCGCGCCCAGGCGTCCGCCGAGTCCGCGGCGACGAAGATGGGAATGTCGCCTATGACGCCAATCCCGCGCAGGGCGGCCGCGTCCCGCAACCTGCGCCATTGGGCGAAGAAGACGTATTGATAAAACTGATGCGCCTCGATCTCGTCGCGAAGCGCCGCGCGGAGCCTGGAGCGCGGGCCGGGGAGCGACCGCGCCTCCTGCGGCCACTCCCACCAGGCCCGGCCCCCGAAGTGATCCTTGAGCGCCCTGAAGCAGGCATAGGGCTCCAGCCACGAGGCCTGGGCCCGCGCGAACGGCTCCATCCCCTCGGGCCCGAGGGCGGGCGAGCCCGCTCGCTTGTACCGGTCGAATGCGCGGCGAAGCAGCGGCCACTTGTCACGATAGAGCGCCCCGAAATCCACGGCGCCCGGTCCATGGGAGGCGAGGGGGGCGATCTCGGCATCCTCCAGCAGGCCGCGCTCAGCCAGGTCCCCGAGGTCGATGAGGTAGGGATTGCCCGCGAATGCCGAGAAGCACTGGTAGGGCGAATCCCCGTAGCCCGTCGGCCCGAGCGGGCAGACCTGCCACCACGACATCCCCGCGGCCTTGAGGAAGTCCAGGAACCTGACAGCGGCCCCGTCCAGCGTGCCGACGCCCTGGTCCCCGGGAAGGCACGTGGGATGAAGGAGCACGCCGGCGGTGCGCTGCGAAAGCCAGTTGAAGAGGGGGCGGTGGCTGGCCGGCTGCGGGGGCATCGGCGCCCATCTTGCCGCGCAGTCCGCCGGGGCGAAGCCAAAAAGGCCCCGGGGCCGGCGAGAACCGCAAATGGCCCGCTGCTCTGGACAGCGGGCCGTTCTGTGATACCTTCGTGCTGCAACTCCCGGCGCCGGGGGGTCCCGGCGCCGCTTCTCCCCAAGAACCGCCCTTAACAACAACACGACCATGAAAGCGTTACGCCTGTTTTCAGCCGCGCTCGGACTGCTTGCAGCCGGCGCGATCCGCGCCTCCGACGCGCCCGCCGCCCCGAGGCGCACCGAGGTCATCTTCGACCACCCCGAGAAATTCACGGATGTCAGGGACTCCAGCATGCCCAGCGACAGGGGCCGCGACTCCATCCTCTCGGAGATCCGGGAGCACCTGGTCGCCAGGACCGCCTCGATGATCCCCGAGGGCTACAGGCTGACCGTCACCTTCGCCGACATAAAGCTCGCGGGGAGCTTCGAGCCGTGGCGCGGCCCTCAGTGGGATGACATCCGCATCGTCAAGGCGATCTATCCTCCGTCGTTCAAGTTCACGTACACGGTGACCGATCCGTCGGGCCGGGTGGTCAGGTCGGGAACGGAGGACATCACCGACCTCGATTTCCAGACAAGGGTCGTCCTCGATACGACGGACCACCTGCGCTACGAGAAGCAGATACTCGAGGATTGGGCCCATTCCGCGCTGCGTGACCTGGGGAAGACCTGACCCGGAATTGTTCTTGCCACTGTCTGGCAAGCGTGAAAGGTTGGTCCCATCGTTAGAGATAGCGTTTTGGTGACAGCTTCTGGTGAGTCGTTGGCTGAGCGGTTTGCTCAAGTGATGATTTCGAAACCCGACGGTGGGAACGGACTGGCAGCGGACGGTGGCTCTACGAACATCACATCATGAGCAATTCCAAACTATACGTTGGAAATCTCTCGTTCAAAACGACTGAAGACGAGCTCCGCTCGCACTTCGGCCAGTTCGGTTCCGTGACCGACGTTTACGTCGCCATGGACAAAATGACGGGCCGCCCGCGCGGCTTCGCCTTCGTTACAATGGGAACGGCCGAAGAGGCCAAGGTTGCGGCCGAGAAGGTCAACGGCGTCGAGCTCGGCGGCCGTCAGCTGACGGTCAACGAAGCCCGTCCGAAGGAGGACCGCCCAGGCGGCGGCTTCGGCGGCGGCGGCGGCGGTCGTGGCTTCGGCGGCGGCGGCGGCGGCGGTGGCGGCCGCGGCTTCGGCGGCGGTGGCGGCGGTGGCGGCGGTCGCAGCGACCGCGGCGAGCGTCGTTACTGAGCCCAGAGCCCAGCGAGAATTTGCGAGGGATGGAGAGCCCCAGAGGCCTCCATCCCTTTTTTTTGTGACCGAGACGGCCCTGGAGAGGCACCTGGCGGCGCTGAGGCGATGCAACCGGTGCCCGCGGATGGGCAAGCCGGTGGTCGTCGGCAGGCCGGTCCAAAGCCGGATCATGCTCGTCGGGCAGGCCCCGGGCGACAAGGAGCCCTTGCTGGGCAGGCCCTTCGCCTGGACCGCGGGCAAGACGCTCTTCAAGTGGTTCCTGGGGGCGCTCGGCTGGGGCGAGGAGGAGGTGCGCAGCCGGATCTACTTTGCGGCCGTCTGCCGCTGCTTTCCCGGGAAGCTTCCCAAGGGCGGCGACAGGGTTCCCGCGCCCGAGGAGATCAGCGCCTGCGCGCGCTGGCTCGAGCGCGAGTTTGAGCTTCTCCAGCCGGACCTCATCATCCCCGTCGGCAGGCTCGCGATCGACCGCTACCTTGAGCCGGCTCCGCTCCATCACCTGGTCGGAAGGAGCTTTCGCGTCCGCCTTGCGGGGCGGGATGCCGACTGCGTCCCCCTGCCCCATCCCTCGGGGGCCTCGCCGTGGCACCGGATGGAGCCGGGGAAGACGCTCCTGGGGCGGGGCCTCGGCCTCATCGCGTCGCATCCCGCCGTTGCAGGTGGCCCCTTGACGAGCACGCCCCGTTTTGCACGTTAATCGTGCCCATGTCACCCATCAGGATCGCCCTCGCGGCTTGCGCCTTGATCGCGGCGCCCTGCGTTCTCCGCGCACAGCGCGAGAAGCTGCCGCCCGACGACTACGATTTCGTCATGAGGACGTGGCCGCAGGCGAAGGAGTCAAACACCGGGATCCGCTACATCGTCGAGAAGGAGGGGAAGGGACCCCTGCTCAAGCCCGGCGACCTGGTCATGGTGAACTACGAAGGGAAGCTCCTCGACGGCAAGATGTTCGACCAGAACCACAACAAGACCCAGCCCTTCCAGTTCCACGTTGATCGGGGGGAAGTCATCACGGGGTGGGACCAGATCCTGCAGCTCATGAGGCCGGGCGACAAGTGGCTGGTGATCGTCCCGCCCGAGCTTGCCTATGGCCGCAGGGGCTATTCCCCGATGATCCCCAGCTACGCGACCCTCGTGTTCGATATCGAGGTGGTCGGCGTCAAGAGCGCCGACTGATCACTTCTCCTGCCGGGCTGTGTCGAGGTAGCTGAACTTGGCCTTGAACTCGGCGGAGGCCTGCGCGCGGGCGGCTTCGGTCGGCATTCCCTGCGTGATGAGCTCGGCGGTGCGCTTGTCGATCCACCGGTGCATGAAGTCCTTCTCGTCGTCCGCGGCCAGCGTGGTGCTTTCCTTGGGGGTGGCGGCCTTCTTGCTCCTGGAGAACATATGGCACCCGGAATTTGCGGCAAGCACGGCGGCCAGGACGAAGGGAGCGAGGCGTTTCATGATGCGGTCCGGAAAAGGTGGTGAATGGTGGCTTTGACAGCGAGTGAATCTTTTTGGTTTCGCGCAGGGGCGTAAGGTGCTTTGATACGCCCTATGAGCGACGAGCCTCAACCTCTGCGCCTTAAGCCGCGCCTGCCTTCCGCAGGGGGAGGGCCGTCGGCCCTCGACCCTCCGGCGCCTTCGGCGCCGATGGGAGTTCCTCCTGCGCCGGCCCCGGAGCAGGGTGAGGGAGGTGGGCGCCTGCGGCTGAAGCCAAGGCTGGTAGCCGGCGAGGACAAGGCCTCCCAGGAGGCCGCTGCCGCGCCTTTCATACCGCCGCCTCCGGATCCGCCCCTGGCTCCTGGGCCGGGCCCGGCCGCGGCACCCGACCCGGACGACACCCCGAAGTTCAAGCTGAGGCCGAAGGGCGCCGCGGCGGCCGCCCCGCGGCCCGCGCCCGTGACGCCCGCCCCCGAGGCGTTTGCCCCGCCTCCGGATCCGTTTCCGGCCCCGATGCCGGACCCTGCCCCTCCGCCGCCGTTTTCGGAGGAGCTTCCGCCCCTTCCGCCGCCGCCTCCCCCTGGATCGATGTCCAGGCCCCCCATGCCGGGCCTGGGTGCGCCCCCGCCTCCTCCCCCGGGCGGCGCTCCGGAGGCCCCCCTGCCCAACATTCCCCGGCTGTCCGTGGGAGCGCACCAGGACAAGCCGGGCCAGCCCAAGGGACTCCATATCCGGGTTGCCGAGAATCTTCCCAAGGCGGGGGCCAAGGCCGCCGCGAAGCCGGGAAAGCCGGCGCCGGTCCTGCGAAAGCGGCCCGCGCTTGGGCCGATCGCGAAGGCCGGCATTGCGGTCGCGGTCCTCGCCTTCGCGGTGAGCGGCATATTCGCCTATCGCATATTTTTTCCGCCGCCATCCCGGGACGTGAAGATCAGCATTCCCCCGATTGCTGCGCCAAAGCCGCTTGTCGATGTGAAGCAGGCTGCCGCGGACGCCGCGGCCAAGGCGGCCGCGAAGCTCGTCGAAAGCGGTCAGAACGCCATCGCGCTGCAGCGGCAGGCGGCGCAGGCCAAGGTTGACGCGGCGGCGTCGGGCGAGGAGGTCACTCCGACCCCGCCTCCCGACGTGGACACCACGCAGTCCGTGATGGCCCAGGCCAGCATCGGCTCCGACGTGAAGGCGAACATCACTCGAATCGATTCCTCGAACGCCGCGAGCGCCGACTTCCGGGCGTTCGTGGCAAACGCCGACATTGGAGGCGTGTTCCAGGGGGCGCATGCGCGGGCCCTCATCAACGGGAAGATCGTCCGCGAGGGCCAGGTCCTGGATGATGCCCTCGGCATCATCTTTGAGCGTATAGATTCGGACAAGAAGGTCATCTACTTCAAGGACGCCACCGGCGCCGAGGTCTCGAAGAATTACTGAGGGATCCGCGTCGCCGCCCTCACCAGGTCTCTACGGGGCCGCGCGGCACGGGGATGCCCTCGCGACTGAAGACGCCGGGCTCGGCGTCCGCATCCAGGAAGGACGGGGACATCGGTGCCGGCCGGAATTTTGGAAGGAGCTCGCCGGAGGGATCGCAGAACCCCGACCGCCACGCCACGTATTCCGAGAGGACCGAGTCGAAGTCCGCCTTCGACTCAATCGTGAGGATCCGCTGCTTGAACGGCTTTGCCGGCCCGAACCGCTTTGCATACCAGGGCGCGACCTTCCGGAAGAGCCGGCACCCCATGGCCTCGCCGTAGAACTCGCAGTACCTGTCGAAGTGCCGCCTGAGGACCCGGATGCGCTCCGCGAAGCCGGGCTCGGCCAAGAGCTGGCCGGTCCGCAGGAAATGGTCCGTCCGCCGGAATATCCAGGGATCGTAGAATGCGCCCCGGCCTATGCTCACGCCCGCGCACCCTGTCTCCCGGATCATGTGCCGGGCTCCCTCCGGTGTGGTGACGTCTCCGTTGCCCACCACGGGGACCGAGCGGACGGCGCCGACGACGGCGCGGATGCCCGGGAGGTTAACGGGCCCGGAGAAGCCCTGCGCCCGCGTGCGGCCGTGGACAAATATAGCCGCGATTCCCGCGTCCTCGAGCGCACGCGCGAGGTCCGGGGCCGTGATGTTCTCCGAGTCCCAGCCCAGGCGCATCTTGGCGGTGACGGGAATCCGGAGCGACCCGATCATCATCCGGACAAGTGCCGCGGTTTTCCCGAGCTCGGTCATCATGGCCGAGCCTCCCCCGATCTGGGTCACCTTCCTGACGGGACACCCCATGTTGATGTCGACGGCCTGCGCCCCCATTTCCTCGCACATGACCGCGGCGTCGCGCATCTCCTCCGGCACGCTCCCGAAAAGCTGGATGGAGAGCGGCTTGTCGGCGTCGCACGACTCGACGAGCTTGAGCGCCGTCGGGTTGCGCTCGATCAGCGAGCGCGCGTTGACAAGGTCCGTTGTCGCCCACCCGAGCCCCCCCAGCTCGCGGAGGGTCATCCGCATGGGCAGGTTCGTGTAGCCCGCCAGCGGAGACAGGAACAGGTTCGATGCCGTCTCTGTTTCTCCTATTCGCATGTCAGGCCGCGGGCGGCGCCCGGGGGAATCATTTGGACCGCACCGCCGCCCTCATGCGCGACAGGGCCTCGACAAGGGTCGACCGGGGGCATCCAAAGTTGATCCGGACATGGGTCCCGGGCGGGGCCCCGAACGGGGCGCCGTCGCTCAGGCCGACGCCGCCCGACTCAAAATGCCTGACGGGATTGTCCAGGCCCAGCGCCGAGACATCCAGCCATGCGAGGTAGGTGGCCTCTATCGGCGCCTCGATCCTCACCCCAGGGACCTCGCGGGAGATGAAATCCGTCAGGAGGTCCCGGTTGCCGCGAAGGTAGCCGACAAGCGCCTCCAGCCACGGGCCGCCGCCGCGGTATGCGGCCTCGCACGCGACGTAGCCGAGGGCGTTCACCTCCGCCACGATGCCGGCGCATGACCGGTTGAACCTCGAGCGCAGCGCGGGGTCCGGGATGACGGCGAACGAGGTGCCGAGGCCGGGGATGTTGAATGCCTTGCTCGGCGCCATGAACGTGAGTGAGCGCGCGGCGCAGTCCGGGGCCGCCACGCCGAGGGTCGTGTGAACGGCGCCCTGCTTCAGGATGAGGTCGCAGTGGATCTCGTCCGAGCACAGCAGGAGGTTGTGCCGCGCGCTGAACTCCGCGATCCGCACGACCTCGTCCCGGCTCCAGACCCGCGCGACCGGGTTGTGGGGATGGCAGAACAGGAGCATCCTGGACCGGGGGGTCACGGCGCGCTCAAGGGCGTCCCAGTCGATCTCCCAGCGCCCCGCCTCGCTGTCCAGCGCAAGCGGGACGTTCACGGGGATCCGCCCGGCATTCCTGGGTGCAGTCGTGAACGGGGGGTAGATCGGCGAGAGGCTGAGGATCTCGTCACCCGCCTCGGCGAATGCCCTGACCGCGACGTTGAGGCCGCACACCAGGCCCGGCAGCCAGACGATCCACGACGGATCGACCTGCCACCGGTACCTGGCCGCGAGCGCGCCGGTCACGGCGTCGACGGTCGACTTGACGGGCCTGGAATAGCCGAAGATCCCCTGCGCGACCCTGAGCCGGAGGGCCTCGATGACGACCGGGGCCGTCTCGAAATCCATGTCGGCCACCCACATCGGGAGCACGTCGCGGCCGGCATATTTCTGCCACTTCTGCGAGTCAGTGCCCCTGCGGTCGTGCGGCGTGTCGAAGTTGAAGGACATTCGGGGCGCCGATCGAACCACATCGCCCCCCGGATTCCGAACGTTTTCTGGGCGCGAACCGTGTCATCCGCGCTCGAAGAGAGGCACGATCCGCGTGTCCGGGACGGTGACGAGCCCCTTGTCGGTGATCCGGATCTCGGGGATGACGGAGAGCGG
>DATNLY010000047.1:0-3484 GCA_035602635.1 Opitutaceae bacterium
CCTCGAGCCGATGAGGGACATCCTCTTTGACGAGAAGATCGCGGGCTCCTTCCACTTCACCCCGGGCCAGGCCTACGAGGAGTGCGGCAACGGGAACAAGTCCCAGGTCCACTGGGACATGGTCAGCATCCAGAGGCCCGAGCACGGGGGAGGGGAGATCTGGTTCGACGGCAAGCTGGTCCGCAGGGACGGGCTTTTCGTGCCGAAGGCCCTCCACAAGCTGAACCCGGAATATCTCCTAGCGGGCTAGGCCCGCGGTGCCGAAGGGCGCGGACTTTCCGATGTCAGCATGAACAACGACTCCCCGGGATCCCTGGCCGCGTTCGTCCAGGCCCTTCCGAAGACGGAGACCCACCTCCACGTCGAGGGCGCGCTTCCCTACGAGCTGCTCCAGTCGCTCGACCCGGCGGCCTACGGGCCCGACCCCGAGTTCCGCCGCAGGTCGCACCGCTACCCCTCGTTTCCCGACTTTGAGAGGACGCTTCTCAACCACGCCCTTCCGTGGTTCACGAGCGCCGAGCGCTACCATGAGGCGGCCCGGGCGATATTCGCCGGGCACGTCCGCCAGAACGTCCGCTACGTGGAGACGAGCTTCCATCTCCATGTCACGGAGTTCATCCATGTCCCCGGGCCGGCCATCATCGACGCCATCCTCTCGGCCGCGCCGCCCGGGCTCGAGGTGCGCGTCTTCGCCGGGATGCTGCGGAGCGCCTACGACGGCCCCCTTCGCGCGACCATCGACGAGATGGAGGGCTGGGACGGCCTCTCGGGGGTCGACCTCCACGGCTTCGAGCTCATGCCGACGGAGCCCTGGTCGGCCCGGGTGTGGGAGCGCATGAGGAAGGCGGGGAAGGTCACCAAGTGCCACGCGGGGGAGTTCGACGGGGCCGCGCGGGTGCGCGAGGCGATCCAGGAGCTCGGTGTGCGCAGGGTCCAGCACGGTGTGCGCGCGGCCGAGGATCCCGCTGTGGTGAGGCTCGCGGCCGACATGGGGGTGACCTTTGACCTCTGTCCGATCAGCAACGTGCGGCTGCGCGTCGTCCCCGACCTCGCGTCGCACCCGATCCGCGCGCTCATGCAGGCGGGGATCAACTGCACGGTGAGCACGGACGACCCCCTCTGCTTCGCCAACACGATCGGCGAGGAGTACGCGGGCCTCGCCTCGGAGGCCGGCTTCACGCGCCGGGAACTGGCCCAGGTCGCCAGGAACGGCTGGGCCGTCGCCGATATCGGCGAGGCCGAGCGGCGCGCCCACCTTGCCGAGATCGACAGGGTGGCCGCACCGTGAGCGATCCCCTGACCCACACGGTTCCGGAGGGGGTGCGCCACTCCCGGGCCGACAAGGCGCTCGCGTCCGCGTTCCCGGAGCACAGCCGGGTCGCCTTCCAGCGGTCCTTCGACGCCGGCCTGGTCTCGCTCCGGGGCAGGACCATCGAGCGCTCCGCGACGGTGCGCGGCGGCGACGTCCTCGAGTTCTCGTTCCCCGAGGTCGCGGCGAACGAGCTCAGGGCCGTGGACATTCCTCTCGAGGTCCTGTTCGAGGACAAGTGGCTGCTCGCGATCGACAAGCCCTCCGGGATGGTCGTCCATCCCGGGGCGGGAACGCGCGAGGACACGCTCGTGCACGCGCTCCTCGCCCACTGCGCGGGGAGCCTGAGCGGCATCGGGGGCGTGGAGAGGCCCGGCATCGTCCACCGCCTGGACCGCGAGACCTCGGGGGTGATGATCGTCGCGAAGACCGACGCCGCCCACCGCGACCTGGCCCGGCAGTTCGCGGCGCGCACCGTCGTGAAGGAGTACCTTGCGCTGGTCGCCGGGGTGCCCCGGCTGATGAGCGGGACGATCCACAAGGCGATCGGCCGCAACGTGAGGCACCGCCACAAGATGGCCGTCGTGGAGGAGGCCCTCGGCGGCCGGTCCTCCTGGACCGACTGGACGCTCGTCGAGCGCTTCGGGTCGGAGGCCGCGCTTGTCAGCTGCACGCTCCACACCGGCCGCACGCACCAGATCCGCGTGCACATGTCCTCGCTGGGCCATCCTCTCCTGGGCGACGCGGCCTACGGCTGGAAGGCGAACTCCTGGGCGGGGCGCCAGCCGGGAAGGGTGATGCTCCATGCCGCGCGCCTTTCGGTCGTCCACCCGCGCACGGGCAAGGCGCTTGACCTGCGCGCTCCGCTCCCGGCCGACTTCAAGGCGCAGATCAGGGCGCTCAAGAGTGGATAGCCGGGGTACGCGTCCTCTTGGCGGATGGCCCTCCGACCGCCGACGCATCTTCGGGCGTCGCCCATTTGCCGCCGAAGGCGGCTATCCGAAGGAGCCCAAGTTGGCGGATGAGGTGTTCGCGGATTCAGCGAGAATGGCCGCCGCCGTGGCCGCCGAAGCCGCCTCCCCTAAACCCGCCCCCGCCGTGACCCCAGCCGCCGTGGCCCCAGCCGAATATGACAGGCCCCAATCCGAGCCCGAAGCCGTAGTATCCCGGGTACCCGCCCCAGATCCACGTGTTCCCGGTCCAGTAATAGCCGGGATAGTAGACCGGGCCGTAATCAGGGCCGTACTCGGTGACGACAGGGGGCTGCTCAATGACCGGCACCTGTCCGCCCTGGACGATCTGAGGGGTGACACCCGGGGGCGGCGTCGAGGGAACCGGCACGGCCTGGTCGGCCGCCCCGGAGTCGGGAGCGGGCTGGGGAGGCAGCTGCGGCGGATTAGCGGAAGACTGCGTCGGAGCACCGACATTCCATGCCCCGTTCGACCAGACCCAGGTGGCTCCCGACGCCACCCAATGCCCCTCTATCCAGATGGCGCTTCGCGAAGGGGGAAGCTCCCAGTGCGGGGCAATCCATTTCCACTGTCCGGCGTCTTGGTTCCAGTGGCCGGACATCCACACGTATGCCGGGGAGGGGGCCGTTCCCGTCACCTGGCTGTCCGCGGGTGCGGCCTGGCCTCCTGGAGCGTCCGCCGGCTGGGCCCATGCGAGCGAGCCCGCCGCCAAGCACGCCGCCGCCGTCAGTATGATCCGAGTTCTTGAATTCATGGTGCAATATGCGCCTCGGTTGAGGATTCGCAAATTCATGCGACAGGCGTCCACGCGCCGCTGTTCCAGAGATTATTCAAGGCGGGCGCCTACTCGGCTCCCGGATGTATCAAAGCCAATGGCTTGTTTCCGAACCTGCGGTAGATTGCAAAGTGCGCAGAATCGGTCGTGATCACCTTTGCCTGGGGATAGATCTCGGCCAGCCGCACGACGGCCGCGTCGCAAAAGTCCATCTGAGGGTATTTCGCAGAGAGCGCGCGCAAATGGGGCATGTGCTCCGGAAGGAGATCTACAACCCGGAGAGCTCCGGCATCCACGAGACCGTAAAGCTGGTCAAGGGCCGGGCGCGACCGGCCGAGCTGCCACGCGGCTTCGGCGATCACCGCCTCGCAAGTGATCAACGGCGGGGCGAGTGACTCAAGGACGCTTGTGGACCAAGTGTGCCATTGG
>DATNLY010000070.1:0-2680 GCA_035602635.1 Opitutaceae bacterium
CTCGCAGATTTCCGAGCGACGCAACCCGACCTGGCGAGGCGCGGGGTCTTCGGCTCCGACCGGGAATTCGAGACAACGGTGGAGTCCATGCGCCAGCCCGCTGTCGAGCCCCTCTCCCGCCTTGACCCCGCTTCGGAGGACCGCCGCTCGCGGCTGCTCGCCGGCGGCCTTCCGGGCTACGCCTCCTCCAGCCCCGCATCGTTTGCCAGCGAGCGCGTGAGGGAGCGGGTGTCCAACGACCGGATGTACGAGTCGATGGACCCCTACGAGTCCAGCAACAGCCGGATGTCGCTCGAGATCAGGTTTTGACCGTTTTTGCCGGGGCCTGCGGCAGGCACGCCCCGCATCCGTTGGCGAAGAAGTCGTTTCCCTTGTCGTCGACGAGGATGAACGCCGGGAAATTGCTCACCTCGATCTTCCAGACGGCCTCCATTCCAAGCTCCGGGTACTCGAGCGGCTCGACCTTGGTGATGTTCTCCTTCGCGATGATCGCGGCCGGCCCGCCGACGCTCCCCAGGTAGAAGCCCCCGTGCTTCTTGCACGAGGCCGTGACCGCCGGGCTGCGGTTTCCCTTGGCGAGCATCACCATCGAGGCGCCCTGGGACTGGAACAGGTCGACGTAGCTGTCCATCCGGCCCGCCGTGGTGGGGCCGAATGACCCCGACACGTACCCCTTCGGGGTCTTGGCCGGTCCGGCGTAGTAGACGGGATACCTCTTCAGGTAGTCGGGCAGTCCCTTGCCGGCGTCCAGCCGCTCCTTGAACTTCGCGTGCGCGCCGTCGCGGGCGACCACCATCGTCCCGCTGAGGGAGACGCGCGTCGTTACAGGGTACCTGGAGAGCTCCGCGCGGATCTCCTCCATCGGGCGGTTCAGGTCGATGGGTACCCCGGCCGTGTCCTTGAGGCTGCGCTCGGCCGCGGGGATGAACCGGCCCGGGTTCGCGTCCAGCTTCTCCAGGAAGATCCCGTCGCGGGTGATCCGCGCCTTGATGTTGCGGTCCGCCGAGCACGACACCCCCATGCCGACGGGGCATCCCGCGCCGTGGCGGGCCAGCCGGATGACCCGCGCGTCGAGCGCGAAGTATTTTCCGCCAAACTGGGCCCCGATCCCCGTCTGGCGCGCGATCTCGAGGACCTTCGCCTCCCAGGCGGTGTCGCGAAACGCCCTGCCGAGCGCGTTCCCCGAGGTGGGGAGCGAGTCCAGGTAGCGGGTCGAGGCGAGCTTGAGCGTTTTCATGCACGCCTCGGCGCTGGTGCCGCCGACGACGAAGACCAGGTGGTAGGGGGGGCAGGCGGAGGTCCCCAGGAGCGGCAGCTTGTCCGCCACGAACTTGGCGAAGCTCGCCGGGTTCAGGAGGGCCTTTGTCTCCTGGAAGAAGAGCATCTTGTTCGCCGAGCCGCCGCCCTTGGCTATGAAGAGCAGCTCGTAGTCGGGGCCCGGCTTGGCCTGGATGTCAATCTGTGCGGGAAGGTTCGTCCCCGTGTTCGCCTCGTTCCACATGTCGAGCGGGGCGACCTGGGAGTAGCGCAGGTTCTCCCTCGTGAAGCACTCGTAGACGCCGCGGCTCAGCCACTCGGCGTCGTTGGCCCCGGTCCAGACCTGCTCGCCCTTCCTCGCGAAGACGGCGGCCGTGCCGGTGTCCTGGCACATCGGGAGGATCCCCTGCGCAGCGATCTCGGCGTTCTTCAGGAGCGTGAGGGCGACGTAGCGGTCGTTCGCGGACGCCTCCGGGTCGTCGAGAATGGCGGCGAGCTGCCTCAGGTGGCTTGTCCGCAGCATGAACGCGCTGTCGCGGAACGCCTGCTGGGCGAGGAACGAGAGGACCTCGGGCTCCACCTTCAGGATCTCGCGGCCCTCGAACTGGGCCGTCGAGACGCCCTCCCTGGAAAGGAGGCGGTACTCCGTGTCGTCGCCCGAGAGGGGAAGGGGGTCCTGGTAGGAAAAGGGCGGCGTGGCCATGGACGAAAGGTTGCCCAACTTGGCGCCCAAGTAAAGTGGCCGTCTGGCCGCTGCCTAGCCGGCGACCGCCGCCATGGCCCTCACGACGTCGTGGAACCGGCCCAGGTCGGCGGGGGTGACCACCTCGCCGTTGTCGCGGCGCCAGCCGGCGTACCCCGGCCAGATTCCGCGGCACAGGAAGTTGTCCACGACCTTCGCGAG
Organism: Opitutaceae bacterium; assembly: GCA_035602635.1. Lineage (GTDB taxonomy): Bacteria > Verrucomicrobiota > Verrucomicrobiia > Opitutales > Opitutaceae > Palsa-1447. Next base: position 2,162 of record DATNLY010000070.1, read on the forward strand.
CCCCGCCACGGTCACGTAGTCCTTCTGCTCCTTCTCGTCCCTCGCGCTCGACACCAGGTGCGCCGGTATCGGGTCGATCCGCCCGCTCGAGATGTGCGCGAGGTCGTTCAGGACGACGAGGGGCCTCGAGTCCTCGAGCGTCGTCGCGGGCCTCTTCGCCTCGCCCCGGATGTACCTGCAGTACTCGATATGGTTCTCCTCCAGGGCGTCGAAGGGCACGCCCGCAATGCGCTCGGTCCGGCCGTCCCTCCAGGAGACCTCGACCTGGCCGCCGACCGCGTACCGCAGTATCGCCTTCTCGCAGATCACGGTCTCGGAGCTCGTGCTCGCGCCGGCGCAGGCGTGGGAGAGGGCGAACCTGAGCGTGCAGCCCGTCGCAAGGTCGGCCTCGACGAAGAAGGTGTCCGCCCCCTCGATCACGTGGGCGCGGTAGAGCTCGGCCCTGACGGCGGCGACCTTGGCCCAGCTGTACAGGCCGGGGGTCCCCGTCCAGAACAGCATGTTGTGGACGAAGTGGGC
>DATNLY010000072.1:0-2227 GCA_035602635.1 Opitutaceae bacterium
CTGGGGGTCGGCAAGTACAACATCGAGCTCGACAAGGGCCAGCTTGGCGGGTCCGGGGCAGGCCTCCTCGGCGCGCTGAAGCCCACGTCGTCGCCCGAGCAGGTCCAGCGCATGATCGACGAGCAGGAGCGCCACGCGCAGGAGACCGTCCGGGCGCAGCTTCGTGGCGGCGCTCGAGTCGGCCCGGAGCGCGAGAAGACTGTCGGCGAGAAGTTGACCGGGGCGGCGCAGAAGAAGCCCGATTCGGGTGGCAGCCTGTTCACCCCCGAGGAGAAGGCGGCCCTCGACAGGCTCTGATGGACGACGCGGCGCTATACGACAGCATCCGGGCGAAGGTCTACGCCAAGCTGGCGGACGACCCGACGGCGGCTGATGCGCCCGTGTACCGGTCCATCCTGGCCAAGCTGCCCAAGGTGAACGTCGGGCCGGCGGACATCAAGCCCGACGAGAACCCGTCAGGGCCGCTGGTGAAGCTGCCCGGCGAACACAGCATGCTCGAGGTGAAAATCCCCGGCCTGGACATCCCCGAGAGCGCCACGGCCCTCGACGTGATGGACCCGAGGACGAAGGGCCTCCAGGCGCTGAACGAAGTCGTCCCCGGCTTGCGTACCGTTGCCGCGGGCTTTGGCGTGGGGGGCGCCCTGGCGGGGGCTGCCGGCGAGGCCGTCCCGGCGCTGGCGCGGTCGGTCGGCGGGCGCATCCTCGGGTCCGCCGCCGAGGGCGCGGTGGGGTCCGGTGGGGTCTCTGCGATGGACGCTGCCAGCCGTGGCCAGTCCGCCGGGGAGGTCGCTCGAGCGGGCGCCGGCGGGGCGCTGATGGGCGGGGCCGTCGGGGCCGGGGCGCAGACGGTCGGCGAGATGCTGGCCGGCGCCGGGCGGGCGGCGCTGTCCACCAAGGGCGCGGCGGCCCGCAAGCTCATCGAGAAGTACGGGGGCAAGGTCGGGGCGCTCGACTCCGGCTCGGGCCTCCCCGAGCTCGACGCGCAGCAGGGGGCGGTCACCCCCGCCGACGTGGGGGCGCTGGCGAAGGAGTCGGGGAAGAAACTCATCGCCGCCAACGATGCCCGGTTCCACCAGGAGGGGCGGCTGCCGTACCAGAAGGAGATCGCCCGCATTGAGGGCCGGTCGCTGCCCGATACCGGCGGCGTGCCCTCTCCGGTCGAAGGCGAGCCCCAGACCAAGGTCATCAAGAACCAGCGAATGTCCGAGATAGTGCCGCCCAGCCAAGGCGGCATGCCAGTGGGCATGACCGACGCCGAGCGCGCGGCGCTGCCCGACAATACCGCGTCTCTCGACAAGACCCAGCGCATCGACATGGGCTCGACCCCGGAGACCAAGTCCGCCATGGCCGGGGATGACGCCGTGTTGCCGCCTGGGCTGCGCTACCAGGACGTGACCCCCTTGCGCAACAAGATGCTGGAGGTCGCACAGGACAAGTCTACCGACCCGGCAACGCAGGCGTTCCTACGCAAGCAGGCGAGCATAATCGCCAAGGAGAACGCTCACTCAAGCGGTCTGTACCTCATGACCGAGCAAGATCTCAACGGGCTGAAGTCGATGCTCCAGAACGCCAGCAACCCCGGGCTACCGCCGGGGGCGGGCTCGGTGCGCGATGTGAAGGTCGGACTAGTAGCGGCAGAGGCCAAGCGCCTGGTGGATCAAGGCCCATACGGTGCACCCAACGCCGCCTACGCCGCCGCCAAGAACGCCAGCGGCGACTTCCGAGAGTCCATGGGGCTTGGGCGCAAGCCGGCCCGGTCCGAGGCCGTCGACGAGGGCAAGGCGGCCCGCTTTCTGATGCGCCAGGGGCAGAGCACGGCTGCCGCCGGCATCCAGGGCGCCGACCCCCGCTTGGCTGACCTCGTGGCCCAGCACCCCGAGCTCCAGCGCACGGTGGACGCCCCGCGCCTCCTCCAGGCGAAGGGAGACCTTCAGTTCGGACTCACCCCCGGCATGGCCACACACGGGGCCACCATCGGGGCCGCACGGTTCGCCGCCCACAACGCCAGCGCCCTCGCCGGCAGGGTCGGCTACGGCCCGGCTCAGGCCGCGGTGGGTGCGCGGGACGCACTGTCCCAGGGAGTCAACCCACTCGTGGCGGCCGCCCAGCAGAGCCAGCAGGCCCAAGCCGAGGAGCAGCAGCGGCAACAGGCGCTCCAGCTTCGGATGCGTGACGCCCACGTCATCCACACCATTTTCGGTAAGCCACGAGACGAAAACCAGCAACA
>DATNLY010000084.1:0-8447 GCA_035602635.1 Opitutaceae bacterium
TCGCAGGCGCGTTCCCGCCGCTGATCGGGTGGTCCGCGGCCCGGGGCTCCGTCTCGGCGCTCGGGTGGATCCTCTTCGGCGTCCTCTTCTTCTGGCAGATCCCGCACTTCATGGCGATCGCGTGGACCTACCGGCGCGACTACGCCGCGGTGGGCTTCCCCATGCTCCCCGTGCGCGACGAGTCGGGCGGCAGGGTCGCCGCCTGGTCGTTCACGGCCACGCTCGCGCTCGCCGGCGTCAGCGTCCTGCCGGCATTCCTGGGGCTCGACAGCTGGTGGTACGCGGCGGGGGCGCTGGCGGCGGGGGCCTTGTTCCTCTGGCGGGCGGCGATGTTCCTCAAGCCCGGGGAGCGGGACGCCTCGGCCAGGAGGCTCTTCCTGTTCTCCCTTGCGTACCTGCCGCTCCTCCTCGGACTCCTGCTGGCGGACCGCCTCCTGGCCGCCCACCCATGACCGTCCACGACCTCCCGCCGATCGAGGCGACCCTGAACGGGATCGCCACCGTGCTCATCACGGCGGGCTTCGTCTTCATAAGGAGGGGCGACCGGATCAGGCACCGCGCGTGCATGCTCTCGGCCGCCGTCGCCTCGGCGCTCTTCCTGGCGTTCTACGTGACCTACCATGCGCTGATGCGCGGCCTGCACACTCCCTTCGGGGGGACCGGCGCCATCCGCACCGTGTACCTCGTTATCCTCTGGACCCACATCCCGCTCGCGGCGCTGATCGCGTTCATCGTCCCGCGCACGTTCCTCTTCGCGCTCAGGGGGGACTTCGTTCGGCACCGCGCCTGGGCGCGGGTCACGTTCCCGATCTGGTACTACGTCTCGGTGACCGGGGTCCTCGTCTACCTCTTCCTGTACCAGTGGTGGCCGCAGCGGGCCTAGCGGCCGCGCGGGGCGCGGGCCTGCGGAGCATGAGCTCGTTGCGCGCGAAGCCGAATCTCTCGTAAAGCCCGTGCGCGTCGCGCGTCCCGAGGATGCAGAGCGTGCCCCTCACGAGGGGGTGCGCCGAGACCGCCGACATCAGCAGCTTCCCAAGGCCCCTCCCCCGCTCCCCCTCGCCCACGATGACATCACATATCCATGAGAACGTGGCGCGGTCCGTGACGACCCGCGCGAACGCGACCTGCCTGCCGCCGCGCCGCTCATAGACCCCGAAGCAGAGGGAGTTGAGGAGGGACCTCCGGATCACCGCGCGCGGGCGGCTCCCCGCCCAGTAGGAGCCCGCGAGGGCCGCGCAGACGAAGTCCAGGTCGAGGCGCCCGGGCGCCGTGCTGACGAGGTATCTGCCGCTTGCGGGTGGCATGCCTCCGGCAATTTCGAATGGGACGCCCGATGCGGCGCAACCCCTAACGGGCGTCGGCCGCGGGGCGCCGCAGGGGCCCCGCTCCGGTCACTTGACCGTCAGGATGCCCTTCATCCCGGTCTGGTAGTGGGCCGGGAACGTGCAGAGGAAGACGTAGTCGCCGGGCACGGTGGGGGCGCTGAACTCCACCTCTCCCGACTTGCGCGGCCCGAGCAGGTCGATGTGGGCGATCATCTGGTCCTTGAGGGCGGCGGGGATGTAGCCGGTGTCCTTCGCCATAAGCGCGGCGGAGTCGAACGCCGCGACATCGGTGCCCGCCTTCATGAGGACCCAGTCGTGGCCCATGACCTCCAGGGGCTGCGTGCCGTTGTTCGTCAGGATCACCTTGATGTCCTCGCCGGGCTTGGCCTCGATCATGTCCGGGCTGTATTTCATGGCGTCGCCGGCCGTGATCTCGATCTCGCGGGGGCCCGCGGGGACGGCCGAGGCGGCGGAGGCCGAGCTGTCCTTCTGGCCGCAGCCGGAAGTGACGAGGGCAACGAGGGCGGAGGCGAGGACGAGGCGTGTGTTCATTCGGACACCAAGATCGGCAGGATCGGCGGCCGGCGCAAATGGAAACAGGCAAATCTGGCCCGGCCTTGCGTCCCTTCGCCCCTCCGGGAGGGCCAAAGCCGGCCCCTCCGGCGGGTGGACGCGCCGGGGCGGGGCGCCCCGCGCCAAATTGTGTCGGAATATGGCTTGAAATGCCCGGTCGTTCCCTGACTCTACTCAGGAGTTTGGCGGTCGCTCCGGGGCCGCCCCACTCTTCGACCGAACACATGCGTTTTCCCAACCTTTCAAACCACCTGGCCCGATGCGCCCGCGGGGCCGCGGCGCTGGCCGGGGTGATGCTGCTCCCGGGCTGCGTCTGGTTTGACGGGCCGCAGTCGACCTTCGACCCGGCGGGACCGGTGGCGCGGGAGCAGCTGCACCTGTTCTATGTCACGTGCTGGGTGACGCTTGTGATCTTCGTCCTGGTCGGGAGCGCGCTCGCGTACGCGATGCTCAGGTTCAGGGCCCGGACGGACGCCGACGCGCACGCCGAGCCGCCCGAGCAGGGCCACGGCAACCCCCTGGTCGAGGTGAGCCTGATAGGCCTGTCGATCCTCTCCCTGGTCATCATCGCGGTTCCCACGCTGAGGGACATCCTGTTCTCCTACGACGTGCCCGAGGCCGAGAAGCCCAACGCCTACGAGGTCACGGCCACCGGCTACCAGTGGTGGTTCAAGTTCGAGTACCCTAACGAGACGGCCAGGACGCTCGATCCGACGGGCAAGGTGGTCAACGCGGGCCTGGCGACCGGCAACGAGCTCGTGATCCCGGCGGGCAGGCCCGTCCACATCAACCTGCGGACGGTCGACGTGATCCACAGCTTCTGGATCCCGAAGCTGGCCGGCAAGGTGGACATGATGCCCAACCGCGGCAATTTCCTGTGGGTGGAGGCGGACAAGCCCGGCTACTTCTGGGGCCAGTGCGCCGAGTTCTGCGGCGAGTCCCACGCGGTCATGCGCTTCAGGGTGATCGCGCTCGGGCCGAAGGAGTTCAACGACTGGCTCAACGCGCAGATGGAGCCGGCCCGCAAGGTCCCGGTGCCGGACGGCGCGACCGCCAGGGCGCAGTTCGCCTCCTACCGGACGTTCCGCGTGAACGAGCCGGGCTACACCGACCGGTACGACGGGCTCTCGCCGCTCGACGAGTGGCGCAAGCAGCAGCAGCCCGACCCGTCGGCCGACGACCCGGTCCTCATCGCGAGGGGCCGCGCGCTCTTCACGGCGAAGACCTGCATCCAGTGCCACACGATACGCGGGGACGCCGGGGTCGGCGTCGCGGGCCCGGAGCTGACCCACGTCGGCTCGCGCACGACGATCGCCGGCGGCCTCCTTGAGAACAACCGCGACGAGCTCCACCGCTGGATCCACGCCCCGAACGAGGTGAAGCCGGGCAACAAGATGTGGGTCAACGGGTACCTCGTGAACAACATCAAGCTGACCGCCGAGGACGAGGACGCCCTCGTCGCGTACCTGAGCAGCCTCAAGTAAGCCGAACCATGGAACAAGCACTGGCCAAATCCGACTTCCTCCCGAAGGAGGAGCACGCGTCAAAGCCCCTCGTCCTGTGGCGCCCGACGGCCAAGACCGGCCTCATGAGCTGGCTGACCACGGTCGACCACAAGCGGATCGGCTTCCTCTACGGCGGGTGCGCCCTCTTCTTCCTTATCGTCGGCGGCGTCGAGGCGCTCCTGATCCGCATCCAGCTCGCGGTCCCGAACAACACGTTCCTGACGTCGGCGCAGTACAGCGAGATGTTCACGATGCACGCGACGACGATGATCTTCCTGGTCGTCATGCCGCTCGGCGCCGCCTTCTTCAACTTCATCATGCCGCTGCAGATCGGGGCGCGCGACGTGGCGTTCCCCAGGCTAAACGCGTTCTCGTTCTGGGTCTTCGTCGTCGGCGCGATCATCCTGAACGTCGGCTGGTTCACGAAGGACAGGGCGCCGGACGCCGGCTGGTTCGGCTACGCGCCGCTCACGACCCGCCAGTTCAGCCCCACCCACTCGATCGACATGTGGGTCATGGGCCTCCAGCTCCTCGGCGTGGCCTCCATCGCGGCGGCACTCAACTTCATCGTGACCATCATCAACCTGCGCGCGCCCGGCATGACGATGATGCGGCTGCCGGTCTTCACGTGGATGACGCTCTTCACCTCGTTCCTCATCATCCTCTCGTTTCCCGCGATCACGATCGCGCTCGTCGAGATCATGATGGACCGGCTCTTCGGCACCAATTTCTTCGAGGTCTCGAACGGCGGCATGCCGATCCTCTGGCAGCACCTCTTCTGGATCTTCGGCCACCCCGAGGTCTACATCCTCATCCTGCCGGCCATGGGCGTCATCTCGGAGGTGCTGCCCACGTTCTCCCGCAAGCCCCTGTTCGGCTACCCGATCGTCGTCTTCTCGGGCGCCTCCATCGGCTTCCTCGGCTTCGGGGTATGGAGCCACCACATGTTCACGACCGGCATGGGCACGATGGCGACCGCCGCCTTCGCGATGATGACGATGGCGATCGCCGTGCCGACCGGGGTCAAGATCTTCAACTGGATAGGCACGCTCTGGGGCGGGCACATCAGCATGCGCGTGCCGATGATGTTCGCGCTCGGCTTCCTCTGGATGTTCATGCTGGGCGGGTTCTCCGGGATCATGCACGCCGCGGCCCCGGCGGACCTGCAGCAGCACGGCAGCTACTTCGTCGTCGCCCACTTCCACTACGTGCTGATCGGCGGCTCCCTCTTCGCGCTCCTCTCCGGCCTCCACTACTGGTTCCCGCTCATGTTCGGCCGCAAGGTGAGCGAATTCTGGGGCAAGGTGGCGTTCTGGATCATCTTCATCGGCTTCAACGTGACGTTCTTCCCGATGCATTTCCTGGGGCTGGAGGGCATGCCGCGGCGCACGTTCACGTACGACGGCAACATGGGCTGGAACCTGGGCAACATGGTCTCGACGATCGGGGCATTCATGCTGGCCGTGGGGATCGGGATCGACCTGGTGACGCTGGCCTACACCTACTTCAAGGGCGAGAGGACCACCAAGGACCCGTGGGACGCGCGCACGCTGGAGTGGAGCCTCCCGAACCCCCCGATGGAGTACAATTTCCAGCAGATCCCGCACGTCCACGCGCGCGACGGCTGGTGGTATGAGAAGCACCACAGGGACGAGATCGCCGGGGAGAAGGCCGAGGTCGCGAAGGCGGAGCACGGCGACCACGGGATCCACATGCCGTTCCAGTCGATCTACCCCTTCCTTGCGGGCGTGGGGATCCTGATCGGGGCGATCGGCGTCTCAATCATCGACCCGGCGGACCCCCGGGTGTACACCGGGTTCTGGGGGCCCAAGATCGCGGTCACGATCGCGGGCGGGCTCTTCATGTTCGTCTCGGTCGTCCTCTGGTCGCTCGAGGGCAACGAGGGCTACCACATCCACTTGAACGAGGACGGCAGCATCAAGGGCGAGGACCCGCACGGCGGCTACGGCTCGAAGCACTGAGGGCCAGCCAACACCCATCCCCATGAGCAACGCGGCAGCAGCCACCATCGATCACCACCACGATCCGACCACGTCGACCGGGATCCCGAACAAGAAGCTCCTCATGTGGGCCTTCCTGGCGTCGGACTGCATGTTCTTCGGCTGCCTCATCTCGACGCACCTGATCTACCGGCTCCACCCGCCCCCGGGCACGCCGGTGGCCAGGCAGGTGTTCAGCATCGAGCTGACGTCGTTCTCGACCTTCATCCTGCTCATGTCGTCGCTCATGATGGCGCTCGCGGTCAATTCGATCCAGAAGGGGAACCTGAAGAGCATGCGCTGGTCGCTCCTGACGACGATCTTCTTCGGGTGCATCTTCCTCGGGTGCCAGGTCTACGAGTTCCGGAACTTCGTCTTCGAGAAGCACCTGACGATCACGAACAGCATCCTCGGCACGACGTTCTTCACCCTGACCGGGACCCACGGGCTCCACGTGCTGATCGGCGTCATCTGGCTCTCCGGGATGCTGATCTACTCCTTCACGGGCCGGCTCTCGGAGAAGGACGCGATGGACGTCGAGATGATGGGCCTGTACTGGCACTTCGTCGACATCGTCTGGATCGTGATCTTCACGGCCGTCTACCTCCTTGAATACATCTAGGCCATGAGCTCCCCCGCCACCTCCGCCGCCGCGCCCGAGCACGGCCACGAGCTCGAGCAGAGCAAGTTCCTGTTCTTCGTCCAGATTGCGATGCTGCTCGCGGTCATCACCGGCCTTGAGCTCGTCACGGTGTACCTGCCCTTCATGAAGTGGCTCCTGGTCACGGTGCTCGTCGTCCTGTCCACCGTGAAGTTCATGTTCGTCATCTTCTACTTCATGCACCTGAGGTGGGACAAGGTGTTCTGCACCATCCTGTTCTTCATAGGGCTGGTCCTGGCCGGCGGGACCGCGTGGGCGCTCCTGAAGCTCTTCGGGGCCGAGGCGAGCAAGCCCCTGTCGTCCGCGATGGCCGATCCGCCGGCGATCGTCTCCAGGATCGCCTGATTCCCGCGCTCCCGGCAGCCGTCCGGGCCCCCCGAATGATCGACTGGCGGCACTGGCACAACGAGCCGTTCCTGACCGGCGGCCTCATCATCGCGGGCTGGGCGTACGCGATCCTGGCGTGGCCCCTGCGGCCGTGGCTGGCACCGGGGCGCCCCGGGCCCGGCGGCAGGGCGGCCCTGTTCTACACGGCGCTCGCCGTCTTCTACCTCGCCGTCGGCTCGCCGCTCGACCAGGTCGCGGAGCGCTTTCTCCTGTCCGCGCACATGGCCCAGCACCTCCTGATCATGTACCCGGTGCCGCTCCTCATCCTGCTCGGCGTCCCCGCGTGGATGATGGACCCCCTCCTGTCGTTGGCGCCCCTTCGGGGGCCCCTGCGGATCCTGCTCCATCCGGCCACCTGCGCGCTCGCCTGGACCGTCGTCATCAGCGTCTGGCACGTGCCGCTCCTCTATGAGTGGACGCTCCAGGACAAGCTCGTCCACGTGGGCGAGCACCTGATGTTCCTCCTCGTCTCCCTGCTCTACTGGTGGCCCCTCGCGAGCCCGTCCGCGGTCTTCCCGGCCCCGGGCTACGCGGTGCGGATGCTCTATGTGCTCGCCACGGAGATCGCGATGATCCCGGTCTCGGCCTACATCGTCTTCTCGGGCGACATCCTCTACCCCACCTACGAGTACGCGCCGCGCCTGGTCGCCGGCTTCACCCCGGCCGACGACCAGCTGATCGCCGGGGTCATCATGAAGGTCGCGGGCATGGCCGTGTCGCTCGCGGCGCTCGGCATATTCTTCTTCAAATGGTCGAGGTCCCAGGAGCCCAGGCCGGCGGCCTGACCCTGCGCGCGGGGCCCGCGCGCCTGCTGGCGGATCCCCCCGGGGCCGCCGTGCTCGCCGTGTGCGCGGCGGTGCTCGGGCTGCGGCGGGCCGAGGCGTGGAGCAACCCCCAGTTCTGGGCCGAGGACGGCCACTTCTACGAGCGGGCCCACGTGATCGGATGGCGGGCCCTGGCGCTGCCGTACAACGGATACCTCCACACGGTCCCGAGGCTCGTCGCCGCCCTCGCCGACAGCTTCGACCCGGCCCTGGCCCCGGGGATATTCGTCGGGTGCGCCACCCTCCTGACGCTCTATGTGGCGTCGCGCGCCCTGTCCAGGCGCTGCCCGCTGCCCCGCTTCGCGGGCTGCTGCGCGCTGGCGGTCGCGCTCGTCCCCAACACCGGCGAGGTGCTCCTCAACATCGTCAACATCCAGTGGGTCCTTGCCGGGGCGCTTGTCCTGCTCCTTATCTCGGGCGATCCGAAGGGGCCCGGGCAATGGGCCCATGACGCCGTCTCGGCGGCCGCCATCGGGCTGACCGGCCCGTTCTGCATCATCCTCGCCCCGCTCTTCGCCTGGCGCGCATGGGACCGCGGGACCCGCGCGAGCGCGCTCCTCTGCGCCGTCGTCGTCGCCTGCGCCCTGGTGCAGGGCCGGCTGGTCGCGACCCTGCCCTCGGGCGTGGACGGCTCCCCGGGCGATCCCGTCCTGGCCGGGCTCATGCTCCCGGCTATCGCCCGCGCGGTCGGGTGCTCCCTCCTCATGGGCTCGCTCGCCCCCGGCTCCCTCGGCCAGGCGGCCGGGACGATCCTGGGCGCCGCGACCCTGCTGGGCGCGGGATGGCTGGCGTCCATGAGGGGCGCGCTCCGCAGGGAGCGGGCCGTCCTCGGGCTCGTGTTCGCCGCCGCGCTCGCCGGCTCGCTGTACAGGACCCGGCACTCGATGCCGCAGTATTTCCTGCCGCACTCGATGTCGCGGTATGTCTATCTCCCCCAGCTGGTGGCGATCTGGCTCCTGCTCTCCTGCGCCGCGCGGGGGGGCCGCGCAGGCAGGGTCGCGGCGGCCCTCGCGGCCGCGGGGTTCCTGGCGAACGTCCCGCGGTACCGGGAGCCGGCCTACGTGGACATGCACTGGGGCCTCTACGCGCCGCTCATCCGCGCCGGCGAGGCCGTCACGGTGCCCATCAATCCGCCGGGCTGGAAGATGCCCCTGCCCGCCCGCGGCAAATGA
>DATNLY010000096.1:0-2732 GCA_035602635.1 Opitutaceae bacterium
CGACGGGCAGGCCCGAGAGCGCGGCCACCCTCATCGGCGGCCTCGAATAGTCCGCGAAAACGAGGAAGGTCGCGATCGAGGGCCTGAAGAGGCCGTCATAGGCGATCCCGTTCGCCATTGATGCCATGGCGTGCTCGCGGATCCCGATCCGGATGTTGCGGCCGGAGCGGTTGGTCGGATCGAAGTCCTTGTCGGCGGCGATGTAGCTGAGGGTCGAGCCGTAGAGGTCCGCGCAGCCGCCGATCAGGAGCGGCATCTCGGCCGCGATCGGCTGGAGGACGTCGCGGCCCGCCGCGCGCGTGCCCCCGAGCTTCACGTCGGGGGCGAAGAGCGGGATCTTCGAGAGCAGGTGCGCGGCGCTCGGCGCCGAGGCCGAGGAATCGAGCAGGGCCGCCTTCTCGGGGTTCGCGTTGCGCCATGCGATCATGGACTTGTTCCAGCGGCCGTAGGCCCGGACAAGCCTGCGCTTGTGCCCGGCAAAATAGGCCCGCACCTCGTCGCTCACGTAGAAGCGCTTGTCCGCCGGGAGCCCGAGCCCCGCCCGCGCGGAATCCGCGAACTTCGCGCCGGCCTCGCCGTGGCCCTTCTGGGTGCCCTGCACCTCGGGGATTCCCTTGGCGATGATCGTGTTCACGATGATCAGCTGCGGCTTGCCGCTCTTCGCCTTCTTCGCCCGGTTGAACGCCTTCAGGACCGCCGCCATGTCGTAGCCGTCCACCGTCTGGACATCCCACTCGATCGCCTTGAACCGCCCGGCCGTGTTCTCGCTCTGGGTCTTCGCGGCCATCGCGTCGAGCGTGACGAGGTTCGAGTCGTAGAAGAGGATCAGGTTGTCGAGCTTCTGGTGGCCAGCGAACTCGACCGCCTCCATCGCGACCCCCTCCTGCATGCACCCGTCGCCGGCGAGGCACACGACGTGGTAGTCGAAAATGGCGTGCTCCGGAGTGTTGAAGCGCGCCGCGGCCATCTGGCCCGCGACCGCCATGCCCACCGAGTTGGCCACGCCCTGGCCAAGCGGGCCGGTCGTCGCCTCGACACCCGGCGTCATCCGGAACTCCGGATGGCCCGGGGTGATGCTGTGCAGGGCGCGGAACTTCGCGATCTGCTCGATCGGGATCTCAAAGCCGCACAGGTGCAGCCAGGAGTACAGGAACATGCTGCCGTGGCCGGCGGAGAGGACGAACCGGTCGCGGTTTATCCACCGGGGCCTGTCGGGATTTATGGAGAGGGCGTGCCCGAAGAGCACGGCGCCGAGCTCGGCGCAGCCCAGGGGAAGGCCGAGATGGCCCGAGGAGCAGGCGCGGACGGCGTCGATCGCGAGTCCGCGGGCCTCGTTGGCCGCCTTCTCAAGAATGTTCGTTTGTAGGGGCATCGTTGGAAAGAAGCCCAATACCTACGCCCCAGTCCCCCCGCGGGAAAGGAGAAACTCTGTGAAATCGCCGCTGGCCGGCCTACGGGGCCGCGGGAGCGGCGACGGCCTCAACGGCCCGCCTCGTCTTCACGTTGACGGCGACGGCCGCCTTTCCTGTGCGGTTGCGCAGGTAGTAGAGGCGCGCCCTCATCGGCTCGGACTCGCGCTCGATCTCGATGGCCTCGATGTTGGGCGAGTTCACCGGGAACACGCGCTCGACCCCCTCGCCGTAGCTGATCCTGCGCACCGTGAAGGTCTCGTGGATGCCCGACCCCTTGCGGGCGATCACGATGCCGGCGAAGATCTGGACCCGCTCCTTGTCGCCCTCGCGCACCTTCGCATGCACCCGCACGCCGTCGCCGACCTTGAAGGGCGGTATGTTGCTCTTCACCTGGGAGGCGGTGATTTCCTTGATGATCGGGTTCATGGCGTTTGCCTTGTTTGTGATTGGTTGAAAGTTACTTGAGAAGATCCGGCCTGACCTGACGGGTCTTTTCCAGGGCACGGGCCGCACGCCACTTTTCTATCTCGGCATGGTTGCCGGAAAGGAGGACTTCCGGCACGGACATGCCCCGAAATTCGGCGGGACGCGTGTATTGAGGAAAGTCGAGCAACTTGCCGGTGAACGATTCGCGCGTCAACGACTTTTCCTCGCCGAGGACGCCCGGGATGAACCGGCTTAAGGCGTCGATGACGACGGCCGCCGCGAGGGTCCCGTTCGTGAGCACGTAGTCGCCGATGCTGACCTCCAGGTCGATGACGCCGTCCCTAATCCTCTGGTCTATCCCCTCGTAGTGGCCGCTGAGGAGTATGATGTGCGCCTCCTTTGCCAGGGAGGCCGCCATCCCGGGGCTCAGGGGCACTCCGTCGGGGGTCAGGTATACACGCCTGCAGCCCGGGGATTGCAGCTGCTCGATCGCCGCAAACACGGGCTCCGGCTTCAGCACCATCCCCGCCCCCCCGCCGAACGGCCGGTCATCGGCCGTGCGATGCTTGTCCGTCGTCCACTTGCGAAGGTCGTGGACCGCCACGGAAAGCAGGCCCCTTTCAAGGCCCTTCCCCAGGATGCTCTCGGCAAGGAAGCCGTCGAGCATCCCCGGGAAAAGCGTCAGTACGTCGATGCGGGGCATGTTGCCCCCTGCCTTCCTGTGGCGGGGCGCCTCAGCTGGCGGCCGCCGGTGCGGCTGCTGCCTCGGGAGCCTTGGCCTTGACCGGAGCCGCGGGCGCGCCCGTCAGGCCGCGGCGGAACCGCTTGATGATGGAGTGCAGCGTGTCGGAGGGCTTTGCGCCCTTTCCGATCCAGTAGTCCACGCGGTCGAGC
>DATNLY010000097.1:0-8519 GCA_035602635.1 Opitutaceae bacterium
GAGGCGCACAGCAATCTGGGAACCCTCCTTGCGAGCATGCCCGGCCAGCTGGATGCGGCCATCGCCCAGTATGAGGAGGCCATTCGGCTGAGGCCGGATGTCGCCGCAATCCACCTGGACCTCGCCATAGCCCTGCTGCAATCCCCGGGCGGGGAGACCGAGGCGGAAGCCCAGCTTGAGACCGCGTTGAGGCTCCAGCCCAACCTGGATGCGGCTGTCCGCCTCCTGGCGCAAGTGCGCGCCTCCCGCCCATAGGGCCCCTGGCCCCAGCCGCGCCGCAATCCGCCCGGGTTTCAAGCCTGAGGCGGCGCAAGATGCTCCCATGAGGTGCCTGCGCCTGCGCGGGCAGGATGCCAACGCAGCGCCGCCACCAACCGGGGCTGGTGGCGGCGAAACCAACGGCAATCCGAGGGGATCAGAACTGGAGCTTGGCCCCGATCTGGAGCTGCCACCTCGAGAGGTCCGTGAAGGTCACCGGTGTCGTCAGGGTGTTCGCGTTGAACGTGTAGACGTACTGGCCCGCGGCGTTGATCGTCGCGCTTGCGACGGCGCGGTTGTAGCCGTTGTAGCCCGTGCCGAAGTCTATCCCCGTGTCGACTCCCCACCTCGGATTGAAGAGGTTGGCGAAGTTCAGGCAGTCCAGGAAGAGCGACAGCTTCGCGTGCGAGCAGAGCGGCACGTTCTGCTCAAGGTGGAGGTCGATCGTCTTCTGCCATGGATTGTAGGAGCTGTTCGGCGGAACGATGCTCCCCATGTACCTGTAGAGGTCGGTCTGGTTGACGTACTGGAAGAAGGCCGTCTGCTGGGCGGCGTTCGCCCAGATGACCTTCGGGTCGCTGGGGCCGCTCGGGACGTAAAACGCATCGTTCCCGGATGTGCCGTCGTTGTTGGCGTCGCCGGAGAAGACCCAGCTGTACGCATGCCCGGGCTGCATCCGGAAGATGCCGCTTATCCTCGTGCCCATGTCCTTCCGCTTGAAGAGGTTAAACTCGTAGGTTGCCTGGGCCACGTACTTGTTGGGAATCCCATATGCCGAGTTGTAGGCGTGATTGTCGTTCGGGTTGATGATCGACCGGTAGGCGAAGTTCGAGGACGCGACGGACGACGTCAGCGGCTGGACCTCCTCCGAGTGGGTGTGGGTGTAGGCGGCCGAGAACGACCAATGGTTGGTGAGCGGCCGCGCGATCGCGAGCGTGTAGGCCTGCGATCCGCCCTTGTTGGTGTTCGTCAGGTCGAGCACCGAGGTGGTGAAATTCGTGTGTATCGCGCCGCTGAACCCGCTGTAGTAGATGCGACCGTCGGGGGCGAACGGCGTCACTGTGTTCTGCTTGAGGTTCAGGGCCTGGTAGTAGAGGGCCTTGTAGACCTTCAGGTCGTCGACCTCAGCCGTCGCGACAAACCCGTACCATGGCAGGTCGACGTCGACGGCCAGGTTGCCCTTCCACGAAGTGGGCGTCACGAAATGGGGATCCATGACGTCGATGCTCGGCGTGGGGGCTCCCGGAGGGGGAAGCGACTGGACGTAGCCGGACTTTGCGCTGAAGGCCGGTCCCGCGATCGGCGGATTCGTGTTGCTGGAGTTGGAGGAGCCCACGGCCACGGTATTGAGGGCGCCCGTCGTGTCGAACGAGTTGGCGACCCAGACCGCCGGGTTCGTTCCCTGGAACAGGCCGAGGCCGCCGCGAAGCTGAATCTTCTCCTTCGTGGGAAGCTTGTAGTTGAAGCCCAGGCGCGGCTCCACGTTGTAGTTCCCGGTTCCCGTCGTGTTGTTCGGAATCCCGAATGCCGCCTGGAAGGCAGGGAGGAAGATCGGCTTGTTGGGGATGTACGGATCGTCAAAGCGAAGGCCGAGATCCAGGGCGAAATTCGTGTTCGCGGGCCTCCATGTGTCCTGGACCAGCAGGCCCAGGTCCGTGTAGGAATAATGCGCGTAGGACTGCGGGATCGTGAAGCCCGGGGACGCCTGCTCGTACTTCAGGTAATTCGGCATTCCCGCGGCGAAGGCGGCCGGGCTAGCGAAGCCCCATTGGCCCGTGTAATACTGGACGAACACATCGGTGGTCCCGGTCTTGTCCACATCGCCGCCGACTTTGAATGTGTGGCTACCCCAGGAGAAATCCCCGTAAAGGTGGCCGTTGTAGTCGTTCGTGGTGAGGGCGTTCAGCTGGTAGGAGTGGTTCGTTCCGAAGGCCAGCTGCCCGTTCGTAAGCGCCGCGCCCGTGACCGCGTTGATGCCATTCACACCGTTGACGTAGAATTCCGGCGTGATCGGCCCATACGGGGTGTTCGTGCCGTTGTAACGGACAGCGGCGACGGCGGCCTCCGTGTGGAGATCAGGGGTCCATGAGCTGTTGAGCTGCAGGCTCGCATTGTCGGCAATGCGGTTCGATTGATAGTCATTGCTGGTGAGATCCGTGAAGGAGCTGCCGTTGGTGAAATTCGGCGCGGAGCTGTCCGTGCGGCGGTATGAGAGAGTGGCGCGCTGGCTGTCGCTGATGTTCCAGTCGATCTTGCCCATGAACGTCTTCTGCTGCGAAACCTGGAGACCCGCAAATCCGCCCGGGTTGATGCCCATGGCCTGCGCGGCCGCAAGGACCGTCGCCAGGTCGGCGGCAGCCGGCTGGAAGATCACCGGCGAGGGGGGAAGCGAGACAATGCGCACGTCGTCGGCAGCGAAGAAGAAGAACAGCTTGTCCTTGATGATCGGGCCGCCGACCGTGAACCCATAGGTATGCGATTGATAGGGATCGTGCTTGCCGACGTTGGGGTCGGACGGGCCGACCCCGGGATCGGAATTCCTGAGGGACTTGCCCGAGTAGAAGGTGTACAGGTCGCCACGCAGCTCGTTCGTGCCGCTCTTCGTGACGACGTCGATCAGGGCCCCGGTGAAGCCGGTGCGGGTGACGTCATAGGGATTGAGGTCGATCGAGAACGCCTCGATCGCGTCGAAGATGACGGGGCTGCGAAGTGACGAGAATCCGTTGGCATTGAGGCCGAACGGGTCGTTCGCCTGCAGGCCGTCGATCAGGAATGAGTTGTACCTGCTGTTCTGGCCCTGGGCGGAGACGGAAAACTCGCCCGTGGAGGTGTTGATCGTCAGCCCGATACGGCTGTCGGCATTCTCGAGGTCCTGGACGTCGCGCCGAATCGTCGGGACCTGCTGCACCTGGACGGAGCTGAACGAATGCGTGGTCCCCATGTTGCCCTGGTCGAACGTCGTGTCGCCTGAGGCTTCGACCGTAACCGGCTCGAGCGTCACGACCGCCGAGGTGAGGCTGAAATTGACGCTGGCGGCCCTGTCGAGGGACAGGTTCACGCCCGTCTGGGTCGAGGTCTGGAACCCCTTTCCGCCGACGGTCACGGAATAGGGTCCGCCGGGACGGAGCCCGGAGAGGTCGTACTCTCCGTTGGACCGGGTCACCGTTGTCGACTTGGTCTGCGAGGACACGTGTACGACGGTCACGTCCGCGCCGGCGACGGCGTTACCCGAGGTGTCGGTAACGAGGCCGGTGATGGCGGAGGTTGTCACGCCCTGGGCGAACATCGACGTCGCTGCGGTGAAAGCAAGGGCAACAGCCCCGGCCAGGATCCACTTACGGGATGGGTATTTCATTTTATAGGTTTGTAGCTGCGTAGCCTAAAACTCCGGAACGGTTCTTGCGGATTCGTGATCTTGGTGAGGTCAGAATCAAATGTGGACGCGATAGGGACACATCGCCTTTCCAATCCAGTCAAGCATCGAACACATTCAAGGCAATATGCCGCCATCTTGTAACTTCGAATTAGGAGCGCGAATCATGCCATTTGCGGAATTCATTTTCTTGAAACCCGCATATTGCACGAAATCGTGGGCGCAAATTGATGTCGAAATCCAATATTAATCCATAAGGTCAAGGAACAAAATGCCTTAGAAATGCGTAGCAAGGGATGGCACGGGGAAAGGTGTGCAATAGCCACGCATGAACACCGAAGCCATTCAGGATGCCGTCCTCGTGAGGCAATTCATCGGCGGCGACGAGTCCGCCTTCAGTGAGATAATGAACCGTCACAGGTCCAGGGTATTCGCTGCAGCCATGGGGCTCCTGCACAACCATTCCGACGCCGAGGAGATAACCCAGGACACCTTCGTCCGCGCCCACAGGGCCTTTTCGCGATTCCGCGGGGACTCCTCCGTCGCAACCTGGCTCCACAGGATCGCAGTCAACCTCGCCCGAAACCGGTACTGGTATTTCTTCCGCAGGCGCAGGCACGCGACACTGTCCCTAGACGCGTCGGTGGGGGTCGAGGGCGATGCCAGGTTCTCGGACCTCATGTCGACCGCCGACCCCGACCCGTCGCAGGAGGCCTCGCGAAGCGAGTTCGTGGGAGCCGTCGAGGCGTGCATGGGGCAGCTTGAGCCGGGCCACCGCAGGATCCTGACGATGCGCACGGTGCTCGACCAATCCTACGAGGAGATTGCCTCGGAGCTCGGGATAAATGTCGGCACCGTCAAGAGCCGGATCGCACGGGCCCGCGAGCGCCTCCGCAACTGCCTGGCGCAGGAGTTCCCCGAGTTTGCCCGGGACAACGACCCGGCCGACTGGTTCGAGCCGGCCCGCGGCGGGGGACAGGTGGCTGCGGCCTGCTAGGCGGGCCCGAGTCCAAGGAAGCCGGCCAGATCCCGGATCGCCGGCGCCACCCGGTGGCCGCGGCGGACCCTTCGCGAAACGACGCCCAGGCGGCCCCTGCCGCGGTCGACCTTGAGGTCGACGTGGCCGACAAGCTCCCCCCCGGACAGCACGGGAAGGGCGTAGTAGCCCCGCTTTCGTTTCGGTGCCGGGGTGTAGGCCTCCCACGTGTAGTCGAATTCCCACAGATGCCGGGTCACCCGCCTGTCGTAGATCATGGGATCGAGAGGCGCGAGGAGCAGCGGGCCGAGCGCCGAGCCGGTTTCCCCGCCCTCGTCGAACCAGTGGAGGTCCTCCGCCAGGCAATGCAGCAGGGGGCAGCCGTCGACCGCCACGGGCACTACCAGGTCCTCGACCAGGGGAAGCTCGCTTTTCCTGAGGGAGAACAGGCGGTGCTGCCTCAGGCGGGTGAGCGCAAGCCAGCGGGCGGTTTCCTCGGGCGCGCTCTCGGGCCGGTCAAGCACCGTGGAGGGCAGCACCCGCTCCGGAAGGTCGTACAACCTGCGGTTGGACTGGCGCCCCGAGATCAGGAGGCGCCCGTGAAAGAAGAGCTTCTGCAGGGTGGACTTTGCGAGCGTGGCCGAGCCCCAGACCCTGCGCGCCTTCCGATCATCGGCGAACGCCTCGGGGCCTACGGGGCCCCCGCCGGCAAGCGTCTCGAGGATCCGCTTCGCGAGGTCCCGCTCGCGCGGCGTGAGGCGCCCGGACCAGGCGCTCGGGCGCACGGTGCGCTCGCGCATCTCGGAGCGGAGGTGGGGCCAAGCGGCGGCGGGAAGCGCGACCAGGATGCCCGCCGCGGGCAGGTGGTGCTCGAATGCAGTGCGCTCGTCGGCCGTGAGCCCGGGCCCCTCCCCGTCCCCGTGCAGATGGCGCATGAGGCCGCCCTCCCGGTAGGCGGCCACCCGGTTGCGCAGGATGTGGTCGTGCATCCTGCCGCAGACGTTGATCGGGTCTATCTGGATGTAGCCGTGGTGGGCGATCGCCTCGCCCACCCCGGGCGCCGGGGCGTCAAGCAGGTGGGCGCGGAGCAGGAACCGGCGCGCCTGCGCTCGCGAGACCTTGCGCGGGGCGCTCACGGGCCTGCCGCGGGCCGCGTGGGCTGGGACCTGGGCGCCGGCCCGGCTGCAGGGGCCTGGACCGCGGGGGGATGCAGCGAGCGGATCACGGCGGCATAGTCCTGGATCCCCGCGAAAATCGCGCCCGCGATCGTATCGCGGAACGCCGCCGTCCCGAGCTTGGCCGCCTCGGCATTGCTCGAAATGAATGCGGGCTCGACCAGCACTCCCGGGCACTTGAGCCCACGAAGAACGGCGAGATGCTCGAACTTCTCGCCTCGGTCACCGTCGTGAAGCGCTTCCAGGAGACGTTTGTGGAGGGCCCCGCCAAGCACGCAGTTCCACACATCAAACTTGTTCACGGGCGATTGCTTGTCCTCGACAAAGACCTTTTGGCCCGGACTCCAAGAATCTGCCGACCACTGGGTGGCCGGAGGAAACAGCATCACCTCCACCCCCGTTGTCGTTGTGTCATGCTGGACCACGTTATAGTGGACGCTCACGAAGAAA
The DNA here is from genome assembly GCA_035602635.1 of Opitutaceae bacterium. Taxonomy (GTDB): domain Bacteria; phylum Verrucomicrobiota; class Verrucomicrobiia; order Opitutales; family Opitutaceae; genus Palsa-1447. Next base: position 6,233 of record DATNLY010000097.1, read on the forward strand.
TCGGCTCCGGCAACGTTCGCGATCTCCGCGCGGTTTGGCTTCGACAGGTCGACATCAGACTCCCGGGTCAGCACGACCTTGAATCCGGCCGCCTCAAGGAGCTTCTTGAGCCTGAGCGAGGTATCGAGGGTATAGGTCTTCTCCATTGTTCCCAGGGACTTGTTGATGCCTCCCGGATCCGGGCCGCCGTGGCCGGGGTCGATCACGATCAAGTGGGGAACGGCGGGTGCCGTCCCGCACATGTCGGGCCGAAGGCGGGGCACGATGCGGTCCTGGAAGTCGATTCGACTGATGAAGAACGAATCGCCGCGCGTCTTCACCGGATCTCCCAGGAAAATCCGAAGTCCCATGAGGTCTATCTGCCTGCTTTGGTCGACCAGCCTCGCAACCGGCTGCGCGCCGGACTTGAGCATCACGGTAGTGTCGGGGACGGACCGCACGAGCCGGAGCCCAAGGCGCGTCGCGCCGTCCTCCAGATTCACGTAGTCGACCTTGCCAAGACGGACCGTCGGCAAATCCGGCGTGCCGGCAAAGAGAGTGGCCGACGCCAGCAGGAGAGCGGCAAGCGCCCGGCGCATGGCCGCGGCCGCCTCAGGCCCCGCCCGAAGCCGCGGCATCGTCCTCGGCCTCCCCGTTCTTCGCGGAAAACTTCGGCTTGCGCTTGTTCGCAGGCAGCGGCGTGAGCATCACGTGGATGTTGCGCCCTATCAGCTTGGGATCGGCGTCAGGATGGCCCATTCCCGCGAGGTCCACGACCGCGCGCTTCATCACCTCGAAGCCGAGCTCGGTGTGCGCCATCTCGCGCCCGCGAAACTTGAGGCGCAGCTTCACCTTGTTGCCGTGGTCCAGGAACTCCTCCGCATGGCGAAGCTTCGTCCTGAAGTCGTTCTGGGCGATTCGGGCCGTGAACTCGATCTCCTTGATCTTGCTCGCGGTCGACTTCGAGTGCGTGTGCTTCTTCTGCTCCTCGTAGACGTACTTGCCGAAGTCCATGATCCGGCAGACGGGCACCGGGGTCGCGTTGGGCGCCACCTCCACGAGGTCAAGTCCCACCTCAAGCGCAAGGTTCACGGCCTTCGGCGTGTCCAGTATCCCGAGCTGCTTGCCCTCCGGCGAAATCACCCGCACCTGCGGGACCTTGATGCGGTGGTTGCGTCGGATGGCCGCGAACGGATCGTTGTTGCGACGCTGGTATTGACCGTTTGGACGGTTGCCGCCCGGGGCGGCCGAAGGAGTCGGTATGGCCATCAATAATTACGCTGTGCTGGGTGTGTAGAAGTGGGGGAACGGTCGCCCGGGGAGGCCCCGAACACAACACCTAAACGCTGAAGCTCTCACCGCACGAGCAGCTCGCCTTGGCGTTCGGGTTGGTGAACTTGAACCCTCCCGCGATCAGCTGGGCCGAGTAGTCGAGGACGGTGCCCTTGAGATAGAGCGCGGTCCTGGCGTCAACGAGGACGGCGACGCCCGCCGACCGGACGAGGATGTCGCCCTTCCTGGGCTCGGGGGCGAACTTGAGCTTGTAGCTCAAGCCGTTGCACCCGCCCCCCGTGATCGCGATACGCAGGAATTCCCCCTGGTTCTCGCGCGCGACGAGCGCCCGAACCTTGGCCGCCGCGGCCTCCGTCACACGGACAAGGCCCTCACCCCCCTCCCGGACGGGCTGGGCGGCGGGCGCCGGCGCAAGTAGGGACGGCTCGGGCATATGCGCTAGACTATCGCCCACTTCGCGCCCGAATCAAGCGCCGCGCGACCTCGACCGCGTTTGAGAAGCTGCGGGGGCTGGCCGCGCCCTTGCCGGCGATCGAGAACGCCGTCCCGTGGTCGGGGCTCGTTCGGACGTGGGAAAGGCCCAGGGTGACGTTCACGGAATCCTCAAAGTCGACCGCCTTGAGCGCGGCCAGGCCCTGGTCGTGGTAGAGGGCCACGGAAACGTCGAATTCGCCGCGAATCTGCCGGCCGAAAAGCGTGTCGGCCGGCTGGCAGCGCGAAAGCCCCGGATACGTGGCCCGGAGCCCGTCCAGGATCGGATCGATCACGTCGCGCTCCTCGGTCCCGATGAGGCCGCCCTCGCCGGCGTGGGGGTTTAACCCGCAGACGCCGATGCGCGGCGCCGCCACGCCCTCCGACTGCGCGAGCTCGGAAGCGGCGGCGACAGCCCGGCCGATGCCCTGCGCGGTGAGGGCAGCAGGCACCTCCCTGAGGGGGATGTGCCAGGAAACCAGGGCCATCCTGAGCTTTCCGCCGCAGAACGCCATCGTCGGCTCCCCGCCCCAACGGGCTCCAA
>DATNLY010000102.1:0-3351 GCA_035602635.1 Opitutaceae bacterium
GGGGCTAGTCCAGGGTCTGGCGGTAGCGCTTGATGCTGACCGTCATCGCGACGGCGACGAAGAGCGCGATCGGCCAGATCTCCGGGAGAATCTCCCCGAGCCCGTTTCCCTTGAGCAGGATTCCCCGGATTATCCGAAGGAAATGGGTCAGGGGCAGGCAGGTTCCCAACCACTGCGCCCACACGGGCATCCCGCGGAACGGGAACAAGAAGCCCGACAGCAGGATGGACGGCAGGAAGAAGAAGAGCGCCATCTGCACGGCCTGGAGCTGGTTCTTGGCGAGCGTCGAGAACGTGATGCCCATCGCCAGGTTGGCGGCGATGAAGAGCAGGGAGATCCCGTAGAGAAGCGGGAGGCTCCCGATCATGGGGACGCCGAACATGAGCCGGGCCGCGACCAGTACGAGCGTCATCTGGACGTAGCCGACGGCGATGTAGGGGAGGATCTTTCCCACGATCACCTCCACGGGCCGCACGGGCGTTGCGAGGAGGTTCTCCATCGTCCCCCTTTCGCGCTCGCGGGTGATGGCGACCGCGGTGATGACCACCATTGTCATCGTGAGGACGACCCCCGTGAGGCCCGGCACCACGTTGAACTGGGTGATGTTCTCGGGGTTGTAGTGCGCGTGGACCTCGAAGTTCACGGGCCCGGGGGTGGAGCGCAGCCGCGAAAGCGGCCCCGTCAGGTCGCGGTCCGCGGCCGTGTTCTCGACGGCCTCGAGCGCCGCGATGGCGGGTCCCGTCGCGGCGGGGTCGGTCGCATCGGAATCGACGAGCACGGTCGGCCTCTCCCCGCGCAGGATCCTGCGGGTGAAGTCCTCGGGGATGTTGACTACGAACTGGACGCTTCCCAGCCGCAGGAGCCTATCCGCCTCGGCCTCCGAGTCCGTGACCCGCACGAGATCGAAATACCCGCTGTTCCTCATCTCGGCGACGAGGGTCCGGGCGAACGGGCCCTGGTCGGCCAGGCGCAGGGCGGTCGGCAGGTGCTTCGGGTCGGAATTTATCGCGTACCCGAAGAGCGTCAGCTGCAGGAGGGGGATCCCGATCATCATCGCGAACGTGAGGCGGTCCCGCCTCATCTGGATCAGCTCCTTCAGGACGACGGCCCAGAGGCGATGGAATGCGATTCGGTGCATGCGCGCGCGCCTCAGAGGTCGGTGTCCTTCGCCTGGTCCATGAGCGCGATGAAGACGTCCTCGAGCCCGGACGGGATCCGGGCGGATTCCTGGCCCGGTCCGCACAGCCGGGCGATCGTCGGGCCCAGGGCCCCGGCGTCGCGCCCGCTGACGTGGAGCGTCTCGCCAAACGGCATCACCTGCTCGACCCCCGGCTGGCCCCTGAGCGCGGCGGCCAGCCGGGCGAGGCCCGGCCCGGTCACCGACCAGGTCGAGAGGTTTGCCGCCCCGACGACCTCGGCGATGGTGCCCTTGACGAGCAGGTTCCCGTGGGCGAGGCACGCGATCCGGTGGCACCGCTCGGCCTCGTCCATGTAGTGGGTGGTGACAAGGACAGTGATCCCCTCGTCCGAGAGGCGGTGCAGCTCGTCCCAGAACTCACGGCGGGCCTTCGGGTCCACGCCGGCGGTCGGCTCGTCGAGGAGGAGCAGCTGGGGCTTGTGGATCAGGCTGGCCGCGAGGGCCAGCCGCTGCTTCCAGCCGCCGGAGAGCTCCCCGGTGAGCTGGGAGCCGCGGTCGCGCAGCCCCAGCCGCTCAAGGCTCTGGTCCACGGCGGCCTGGCGGTCGGCGATCCCGTAGATCCGGGCGATGAAATCAAGGTTTTCCCGGATGGTCAGCTCCTCGTAGTAGCTGAAGCGCTGGGTCATGTAACCGACGTCCAGCTTGATGAGGCGCTGCTCCCTGAGGATGTCGTGGCCCAGGCACGTGCCCGACCCCGCGTCGGGAGTGAGGAGGCCGCACAGCATCCGGATGAAGGTCGTCTTGCCGCTCCCGTTGGGACCGAGGAACCCGTAGATCTCCCCGCGCCTGACCTGCAGGCCGATCCCGTTCACCGCCGCCTTCCCCGCGAAGCGCTTCGTGACGCCGGTGACGTCGATCGCCAGCTCGCCGGGCGCCGTCATCGGGCCGCCAGGCTGACGTCCACCGGCTCCCCGGGGTGCAGGTCCGATGCGGTGTTCCCGGCAAAGACGGCCTCGACCATGTAGACCAGCTTCGACCGGTTGTCGCGGTTGTAGAGGACGGGCGGCGTGTATTCAGGCTGTGGTGACATGTAGGACACCCTCGCCTCGAGCGGGGCCGGGAGGCCGTCTATCGCCACGCGCACCAGGTCGCCCGCCTTGATCAGCCCGAAATCCCCCTCCGACACGAAGAAGCGCACCTTGATGTTGCCGGGGGGAAGGAGCGTGACGACCGGGCTCGCGGCGACGACGAACTCGCCCTCGCGGTAGAGCGTGTCGTAGACGAGCGCGTCCCGCGGCGCCGCCTGGGCCTTCTGCTCGACGCTCCACATTGCGCGGGCCTCGGCATCCGCCGCCGCCTGGACCTGCGCCCTGGCCGCGGCGACGGCGTCGGCCCGGCCCCCGAGGCGGGCTGTCTCGAGGCGCGCCGTGTCCTCGTCGACGGATCGGGCGTTCGCCTCGTGGGTCAGCCGGGCGCGGTCGAAGTCGCTCGCGGAGATGGCGCCGGCCCTGAAGAGCTCGGTCTGGCGGGCGAGGTCGAGCCTGGAGAGCTCCGCGGCGGCCTCGGACTGGCCCTGCCGGGCCACAAGCGCCGCGATCTCATCCGGGCGCGAGCCCTTCATGAGGTCCTCAAGCTGTGCCCGGGAGGCCTTGAGCTCCTGGGACGCCTGGCGCAGGGCGTCCGACTCGGCGGCGTGCTCAAGGCCGAAGAGGTGCGCACCCTTCTGCACCCGGGATCCCTTCTCGACGGCGAGCGTCTCGAGGCGCCCGGCGAGCGGGGAGGCGACATAGATGAAGTCGCCCTCAAGGTATCCCTGCCATTGCTTTGGGCCGGACCTCGAGCACCCGCAGATAAGGAGGACCGCGGCCACCAGCGGGAGCGACAGGCGCGCCGCGCGGGGCTCCTGACTGGGCGGGAAATTTCTCCGGGTCTTGGGCATTGAAGGCTCAGCCAATGATGGATCGAGGCAAGATATTGGGGATCAAATGTATGGAAACTACCCAGTCCGCGCGCAATCCCTTGTGAACCGAGGGCGCTGATGAATAATTAGAGTCACTTTGAAACGCCGTCCAGCAGAGACCGCCCGCCCCGCCGAGATTGCAGAGGTTCTGCAGCATCGGCGGCCCGGGCTCGGCATCTGCCGGTCTGCCCGAGATTCGCTCCGGAAGCAACACGGCGGGCGGCCCGCGGACAGTCTCTGGAACCGACTGGTT
>DATNLY010000108.1:0-2907 GCA_035602635.1 Opitutaceae bacterium
ACCATAAACACTTGAAATGTGACAAGTCTAAAACCAATGCGTTAACGATCCCGCCCCCGCCGGCCTTGTCCGCCGGGCGAACAGGCCTCTTGCCTGGCATCGGCAATTCCCCCATCATTGCGGACTTACATCACTGGCAACAACCGCGTGGCTGCATGCAATTCCTGGGGCTTCTCTTCATCCTGGCTCAACTTTCGGTCAATCTCTGGGGATTGACGCTGCTGGCGGGCGTCCTCTGGAGGAACCGGTGGTTTGCCCTCGCGGCCGGGCCGCTCCTGGCCACGACGGCGGTCTACGCGGTCGAATGCTTCCACGGGCTGGGCCCGTCGCTGCTTGGACTGGGCCAGCTCTCGTTCGTGCTGTCGGCGGCGCTCATCGCCTTCAGCTGCGGCACCTGGGAGCCCGCGATATTGGGGAGCCGGGGAACGGAGCTCCTCAGGCAGTGGCGCTCCGAGTTCGCGCCGAGAAGGCTCGTCGGCTGCCTCGGGATCTTCGCCGCCGTGTTCCTCTACGCGATGGCCTGGAGGTACACGGATCCCAACCTGAACGGCGGATCCGAGAAGGACGCGGATTTCTCGTACATCTGCAGCTACTATTCGGGCGCCACGATACCGGTCCCGGACTACTGGTACTATCCGTACCCGTCCGACCACTATTACAGCTTCCAGCACTACGGGGCCGCGCTGGTGGGCCGGGTGCTGCAGCTGCCGAGGGGAACGGCCTACAACATCTCGTTCTGCCTCCTTGTCGCGCTGGGGGGCGCGGCGTTCTCGGGCGCCGTGGTCCTTGCGACGAGGAGGGCGTGGGTCCGCGCGCTCCTGATCGCGGGGTTCGTCGTCGGCGGCACGGGGGCGACGCTCCTCGTCCATCTCACGGAGAAGGACGTGGGCCCCATGACGAGCATGCGCTTCATCGGCACCGCGCAAATCGACAAGGCGCCGCTCGGCCCATGGCTGAAGGCGTACAAGATGAAGTACTCGAAGATCACGCCCGACGGGGTGGCGCTGGACATGGCGCTGCCCAGCGAGCCCTTCGCCTACTCGATCTACTGGGGCGACTACCACGCCCCGCTCTCGGGCTACTACCTGCTGGGGATCGCCGTCATGGGGATGATGCTCTGGTCCCGCGTCGGCCAGAGGAGGTACGCCGCTTTCGTGGGGGGCGTGCTCACATGGAGCGTCCTCGCCAATCCATGGAGCCTGCCGCTCCAGGCGATCCTGACCGCGGGCTGGATCGCGGCAAATTGGCGCGATGGGAGGCGCCTGATCCTCTCTGTCGCCGCGGGCGCCGCGGCCGTGTGGCTCGCGGCGAGCACCTACCTTTCGGCCTTCACCGCGGCGGGCGTCGGCACCGGCGCCACCTTCCGTCTTGTGGCGGCGGCGGAGCACACGCCCCCGCTCCTGTTCCTGCTGTTCCATTCCACGACGCTGGCCCTGATCGCCCTGGGGTTCGCTTCGGGACACCCGAAGGGGCGCAGGCTGGCGGCGCTCTGGCTCGTGATCCTCCTCTTCTCCGAGTTCGTCTACCTCGACAGCGTGTACGTGGGCACGGACGACCGCACGAACTCGACGCTCAAGTGGTGGCCGTGGATCACGGCCGGGGCGCTGATGACGCTCGGACCGCACGTGCTTGAGCAGACCCGGCGCCGCTGGGTCCGCGTCGCCGGGACCCTCGTCTGCCTGTACCCCTGCTTCTACGCGTACGACCTGTGGGTCGTCCTCAGGGACCGGGTCAACGAATCGACGGGCCACCTGGAGGGCAGCTATCTCCTCACCCAGGACGAGAACTCCCGGTTCATCCTCGACAGGCTCTCCGTCGAGCGGCCGGGGGTGGTGGTCGAGAGGCCCGACAGGCAGGGCGGCTTCACCGACTCGGCCGTCATCCCGCTCTTCGCCGGCAAGCAGCTCTGGCTCGGGTGGTCCGGCCACGAGCTGCTTTGGCGCTCGTTCAAGGACGAGATCCGGAGGCGGTTCACGGCTCTCACCCTGCTCTACGGCGGGGACCTGCCGGACGCGGGCAAGTGGCTTGGCGCGCAGGGGATCGACTTTGTGCTCTGGTACAGGCCCGACGACACCCCCGAGCTCTGGGAGAAGGTCAACCGCTCCATCGGGCCCGGCTACGAGTGGCTCGATGTCCGGGTCTTCCAGGAAAAGGACCTGGATGTCCGAAAGGTGGGGTACTGGAGGCGCGTCGCGGCCGCCGCGCCGTGACCGGGGGGCCCGGGGAGGGGGCGGCCGATGCGGGCGCCGGCCGCCGGGCTCATTCGGGCTTGAGCTGCAGGTAGGGGCGCCGGTTGGCGTGCCAGACCAGGAAGTCGTGGACGCGGGTGGAGGCGTCCTTGCTGAGGAACGAGATCACGTAGACGCCCGGCAGATGCTCGCCCTCCGGAGGATCGCTTCTCACGACTGCGGCGTCCGGCCAGAAATACCCAAGGATGTCATCAAGGTCGCAGTCGAGCGGGGGCTGCATGTAGATCGTCTTCGGGCTGCGCCCGGCCCGCTGCAGGACGAGCATGATCGCCTCCTCATTGTCCCAGGTGATCGTGGGGTCGGAGCCCCTCGGGGCGCGCCGCAGGAAGGGCAGGTAGGCGGAGTTGAGGATCATCACGAGCATCGCCGAGAGGACCAGGCCCCGCAGGAGGCGCTCGTCCGCACCCTGGGAGAGCTGATTCCAGTTCTCCGAGAGGTAGAGGCCGAGCGCGAGGCTAAGCACGGGAAGGATGGTCATCGCCCGGTGGACGTCGAACTCGGGAAACCTCCAGCAATAGCCCTTGAGGGCGAGGGCCACGGCGACGGTCCCGGCGGCCCATGCGCAGACCCACAGCACCCGGAAGTCCCTCCTCCCCAGGCTGTGGACAAGGATGAACACGAGGCCGAGGAGAAGCGGGGCCGGGACCAGGCTCTCCTC
>DATNLY010000117.1:0-4705 GCA_035602635.1 Opitutaceae bacterium
GGCCCAGAACTTCGCCAGCGACAAGTATTTCCAGCCGAGGGCCTCCGCCGCGGGCACCGGCTATGATGCGACCAGCTCGGGCGGAACCAACTTTGGCCCCACGAGCCAGAAGCTCAACGACAGCATCAAGGCCGCCGTCGCCGCGTACCGGACGTCAAACGGCCTCGGAGCCGATGCTCCCGTGCCGGCAGACGCCGTGACTTCGTCCGCCAGCGGCCTGGACCCCCACATCAGCGTCGCCAACGTGCTCATCCAGGCAGTGCGCGTCGCGAAGGCCAGGAGCCTGGCGATCGGGCGGGTACAGGCCCTCATCGCCGCGAACACGGAGGGCCGCGCCCTGGGAGTCCTGGGGGAGGCCGGCGTCAATGTCCTGCGGTTGAACCGGGCGCTGGACCAGGCCGGCAATTGAGGCCATGGACAGCGACCTCGACCACCGCCGCCTGTGGGCCTACGCCATTGTAGCGCTGGCGGGCCTGCTTGTCGGCATGGCGCTGGGACAGCTCGGCGCATGCCGGGATGACGGCACCTCGCGCGTTGACTGGCCCGCCCCAAAGGTGCCCCAACCGCGCTCCCTGGGGCCCTGAGGGCGCCCCCCTGCCCGCCCGGCACCGCGCGGCGGCTTGCGCTGACTTCCCCCCCGGTCACAATCGACCCGGACCATGCCTGACGATCGTCCCGATCCCGATGCCCTCCTTGCCTCGCTCAACCGCGAGGAGCAGCGCGCCAAGCGCGGGAAGCTGAAGGTGTTCTTCGGGATGTGCCCGGGGGTCGGCAAGACCTTTGCCATGCTGCGCGCCGCCCAGCAGGAGCTGCGGGACAGCGTGGACCTGGTCATCGGCGTGGTCGAGACCCATGGCCGCGTGGAGACGGAGGCCCTCCTCGCAGGCCTTCCCCTCGTCCCGCGCAAGCAGATCGCCTACAAGAACATCGTCCTCACCGAGATGGACCTGGAGGCGATCCTCGAGCGCAAGCCGAAGCTCGTGCTCGTGGACGAGTTTGCGCACACCAACGCCCCGGGATCGCGGCACCCGAAGCGCTACCAGGATGTCGTCGAGCTTCTCGACTCGGGAATCGACGTCTATACGACCCTCAACGTCCAGCACATCGAGAGCCGCGCGGACGCCGTGCGCCAGATCACGGGCGCCACGGTGCACGAGACCGTGCCCGACTCGGTTTTCGGGCTGGCCGACCAGATCGAGCTGGTTGATATCACGCCCGAGGCCCTCCGCGAGCGCCTGAGCGAGGGCAAGGTCTACATCGAGGGCCGCGCCGCCGGAGCCGCCGAGAACTTCTTCAAGGACACGCACCTTACGGCCCTGCGCGAGCTGGCGCTGCGGTTTGTCGCGGAGCATGTCGACAAGCGCCTTCGCGAGCTGCGCTCGGTCGGGACATTCAAGACGGTCTGGCGCTCAGGCGAACGCCTGCTTGTCGCCGTCGGCCCGAGCCCCTCGTCCACGCAGCTCGTGCGGTGGACGCGCAGGATGGCAGCCTCCCAGGGGGCGTCGTGGATCGCCGTGAGCGTCGAGGCGTCGAGCCCGCTCGAGGCGGATGCCCAGCGACGACTGGAGCAGAACCTCTCGCTTGCACGGGAACTGGGCGCCGAGGTCGTCGTCACTCACGACAATGACGTGGCGGCGGCCCTGGTGCGAGTCGCGCTCCAGAACAACGCCACGCAGATCGTGGTCGGGAAGTCCCGCAACCCCCGGTGGTTCGACACCCTGCGGGGAGGCAACTTGGTCGACCGCCTCCTGCGGACCGCCGGGTCGATAGACATCTACGTTGTACCCGCCGAGCGCGCCGCCGGGAGCCCCATCGCCTGGCTCGACTGGCGCCCGGTCAAGGCGTCGCCCGCGCGGGAGTACGCCGAGGTATTCGGGGTGCTTGGCGCGCTCACCCTGGCGGGCCGCATCCTCGTGCCCCACTCCGGCTACCTGTCAGTCGGGCTCTTTTACCTGCTGGCTGTGATTGCGATGAGCCTGAGGGTCGGGCCCGGGCCCATATTCGTCGCGGGGGTCGCCAGCGCCCTGACCTGGAATTTCCTGTTCATTCCGCCCATCTTCACGTTCCGGATCGCGAGGTTCGAGGACGGCCTGATGTTCGCGACGTACTTCGTCGTTGCGCTCATCTCAGGCCAGCTCACCTCGAGGGTTCGCGAGCAGGAGCGCAACGAGCGCATGCGCGAGGACCGCGCCACCGCCCTCTTCCACCTCACGCAGGCGCTGAGCTCCGCCAAGTCGCTCGACGAGGCCGTCTTTGCGGCCCTGCGCCAGGCGGACGCCTACTTCGGGGCGAAGACGGCGCTGCTCCTTGACGACGGGAATGGATCGGCCCTCATGCCGCACTTTGCCGGCTCGTTCACGGTCACGGATAAGGAAAGGGGGGTGGCCGACTGGGCCTGGCGCAACCGAAAGAAGGCGGGGCGCTTCACCGACACGCTGCCCTCCGCGGAGGGATTTCACCTGCCCCTCATCCGCGAGGATGCTGCGGTCGGCGTCCTCATCCTGTGCATGCCCCGGGAGAGCACCCTCACCCTGGCGCAGCGCGACCTCGCGGAGAGCTTTGCGACGCAGCTTGCGCAGCTGGTCGAGCGCGAGCAGCTGCGCGCGGCAGGCGAGCGCGAGAAGCTCCTCGCGGAATCCGAGAAGCTCCACCGGACGCTCCTTGACGGCGTCTCGCACGAGCTGAAGACGCCGCTTGCAGTCCTGAGCGCGGCGGTCGAGAACCTAGCGACGGCAGATGACGCGACCCGAGCCGACCTCGCCAACGAGATCCGCACCGCGACGCGCCGCCTCAACCGCCTCGTGAACAACCTCCTGGACCAAACCCGCCTGGAATCGGGCGCGCTCAAGCCCCGCCTCGACTGGTGCGACGGTCACGATCTCATAAATGCGGCGATCGACGGCGTCAGCGAGCTGCTTGCCGGCCACCCCTTTGATACCGATATCCCCAAGGACCTGCCCCTTTTTCGCGCCGACTCGGCGCTCATGGAGCAGGTGATCGCCAATCTCCTGCTCAACGCCGCGCTGCACACGCCGCAGGGCACCCCCATCTTCCTGGCGGCAGGGGTGGACCTGTCCAGATCTCGGATATTCTTCACCGTGGCGGACCGGGGACCGGGCCTGCCCGAGGCCATGCGCGAGCGCCTGTTCCAGAAATTCCAGAGAGGCGACGCAGCGAAGGCCGGAGGGCTCGGCCTCGGGCTCTCGATCATCCGGGGCTTTGTGACGGCCCAGGGCGGCGAGGTGGTCGTCGGGGAGAACCCCGGGGGCGGCGCCGTCCTTACCGTATACCTGCCCTTTACCTCCCACGGGATCGTCCCGGCCGAATGACCATGTCCGCAGCAAACTCCACCATCCTGGTGATCGACGACGAGGTGCAGATACTGCGCCTCCTCAGGATCACGCTCGAGGCTGCCGGCTACGCCGTCGTCGAGGCCGACACGGGGCAGCTCGGCCTGAGCGAGGTCCCGCGCTGCCAGCCGGACGCGATCGTCCTAGACCTTGGCCTTCCCGACATGGGCGGCCTCGAGGTGCTGCGCAAGCTTCGCGAGTGGTCGAAGGTCCCCGTGCTTGTGCTCACGGTGCTCGCGGCCGAGCGGGACAAGGTGGCCGCACTGGACGCAGGGGCCGACGACTACCTCACCAAGCCCTTTGGCTCGGCGGAGCTGACGGCCAGGCTGCGGGCGATCCTCAGGCGCGCGCCCGAGGGTGACGAGCCCTCGGTCGTCTCCTTCGGGGACATCCAGGTCGACATGGCCGCGAGGGTGGTCCGCCGGGGCGGCGCCGAGGTCAGGCTGACGGCAAAGGAGTACGCGATGCTCCGGCTCCTCGTCGTCCACCGCGGCAAGGTGGTGACGCACGGCCAGATGCTGAGGGAGCTTTGGGGGCCCAAGGCGGAGGAGAACACCCACTACCTGCGGGTGCACATGACCCACATCCGCCAGAAGCTCGAGGCCGAGCCGCACAAGCCGAGGCACCTCAGGACCGAGTCCGGCATCGGCTACCGGCTCGTGGAGGACTGACTCCCGGCCCTCGCCGCCGGCGGCGAGGCCACCCGAGTTCAAAATCGTTCTAACCGGATGGCCCGCGAGGCGATTGGCGCGATCTGGCGCGCCCCGCCCCGATAGGGATCGTCATTGGCGCGCCGGGCCCCTAGAATGGACCGCGATGAGAGATGATTACATCAAGGAGGCGCTCAAGACGATCGATGACCCGAACATACTGGTCAACGTCGTCTCGCGCCGCGTGAAGCAGCTCAAGCGGGGCAACCGCCCCCTTGTCGAGTCGCTGGAGAAGCTCTCCCCGGAGGACACGGCCCTTCGCGAGATCATAGAGGGCAAGATCAGCTACGAGCTGGCGAGCACCACGGCCCGGAGCTAGCCGGCGCGGGGCTCGGGTCGATCCCGGACCCTATTGGATCTCGTAGACCTCGAGGAGCGCTATCCCGGTATCGCCGCTGGCGCCCGCGACCTGCGCGGTGTAGGCGCCCGGGGCCAGGGTGACCAGGAGCGCGGAGTCTTTGCTCGCGGCGCTCGTCCAGGTAAACGCGCCGACCGAGGCCGCCTCGGCCGCAATCACGGGATCCCCGGCCCAGCCGAAGTTCGTGCCGAGGAGCGTGGAGCCGGAGTAGAGCTCGAGCTCGGGGTCCGGAAGGCTGCCCGAGAGGAAGGGGCTGAGGGCCGGGCCCGAGGCCCTGAGGAGCACCG
>DATNLY010000142.1:0-3922 GCA_035602635.1 Opitutaceae bacterium
CGACGGGAAGGGGTCCCTCACGGCCCTGCCGATCGTCGAGACCTTGGCCGGCGACGTCTCGGCCTACATCCCGACGAACATCATCTCCATCACGGACGGGCAGATCTTCCTGGAGACGGACCTCTTCAACCAGGGCATCCGTCCCGCCGTCTCCGTCGGCCTCTCGGTCTCGCGCGTCGGCTCGTCGGCCCAGATCAAGGCCACCAAGCAGGTCGGCGGGAAGCTGAAGGGCGAGCTCGCCCAGTTCCGCGAGCTCGCGGCCTTCGCGCAGTTCGGGTCGGACCTCGACGCCAAGACGAAGGCCCAGCTCGAGCGCGGCGGCCGCATCGTCGAGCTCTTCAAGCAGCCCGCGTTCGCGCCGCTTCCCATCGAGCTCCAGGTCGCCGTCCTCTTCGCCATGCAGAAGGGATACTTCGAGCCGATCGACATCGGCAGGGTGTCCGATGCCGCGTCCTCCCTGAAGAGCTTCTTCACGACCCGCAAGGACGCCCTCCTCGCGGAAGTCCGCACCAAGGCGGCCCTCGACAAGGACCTCGAGGCCAGGATGCAGGCGGCATGCGAGGAGTGGAAATCCTCGTACGCGCCCTGAGGGCGCCCACGCAGCCGCGCCCCTGAACCCGCACACCGATGGCCAGCACACGCGACATCCGCCGACGCATCAAGTCGGTCAAGAACACCCGCCAGATCACGAAGGCGATGGAGCTTGTCGCGGCCTCGAAGATGAAGAGGGCGCAGCAGCTCGCCCTCGCCGGGCTGCCGTACGCCAACCTGATGGCGGACGTGCTCGCTGCGCTGGCGTCCGGCATCGAGGAGTCTGCGCACCCCTTCCTTGTCCAGCGGGAGGTGAGGACGCGCGGGATACTCCTCATAACGACGGACAAGGGCCTCTGCGGGCCCCTGAACTCGAACCTCTTCAAGCTCGCGGCGGAGATCAAGGGCCCGGCCAAATTCTACTCGATAGGGCGCAAGGGCACCCAGTTCCTGGCCCGGACCAAGCGCACGATGGTCGCCGACTTCCAGGTCCACGACCGGGTCCCGTTCGCCGAGGTCAAGGTGGCCTCCGAGTTCATGATCAAGCAGTACCTCGATGGCGAGATCGACACGATCGAGGTCATCTATCCCCGGTTCAAGAACACGCTCGTGCAGGAGCCGATCGTGCGTCCGGTCCTTCCCCTCAAGAGCCTGAAGGACTTCCTCGACCAGCTTGGAATCGACACCGGCACGGTCCGGGTGCCCCATGCCGACGACCGCGAGGTCCTCTTCGAGCCCAGCGCGTCGGAGGTGCTCCACGCCCTCCTTCCCTTCTACGTGGACCACCAGGTGCACCAGCTCGCGCTCTCGGCGAAGGCGTCGGAGCACAGCGCGCGCATGGTCGCGATGAAGACCGCCAAGGACAATGCGAGCGAGCTCCTGGACGCCCTGACCCTCAAGTTCAACAAGGCCCGGCAGGCGGCCATCACCCAGGAGATCCTCGAGATCGCCGCGGCCCAGTTCAGCGCGGCCTGAGGGCCTGACACCCGCAAGGGCACATCCCACTTAAGAAAAAATGAACACCGGAAAAATCGTCCAAGTGATCGGCCCCGTGGTCGACGTCCAGTTTGCCGAGCACATGATCCCGCCCATCTACCAGGCGCTCACCATCGACTTCACGGTCGTGGGCAAGAAGGTGCTCCTCACCCTGGAGATCCAGCAGCACCTCGGCGGGGGGGTCGCGCGCGCGATCGCGATGTCCTCGGTCGAGGGCCTGAAGCGCGGGATGCCCGTCACGGACACCGGCGGGCCCATCACCGTCCCCGTCGGCCCGGGCGTTCTCGGGCGGATATTCAACGTCACGGGCGACCCCGTGGACGAGAAGGGGCCGGTGACCTACGAGAAGAGGTACCCGATCCACCGGCCGGCGCCCGCGCTGGTCGACCAGGACACCAAGGCGCAGATCCTCGAGACCGGAATCAAGGTGATCGACCTCATCTGCCCCTTCATCAAGGGCGGAAAGGCGGGCGCGTTCGGCGGCGCCGGGGTGGGGAAGACCGTCGTCATCCTTGAGCTCATCAACAACATCGCCAAGGCTCACGGCGGTTTCTCCGTGTTCGCTGGCGTGGGCGAGCGCTCGCGCGAGGGCAACGACCTCTACCATGAGATGTCCGAGGCCGGCGTCATCGACCAGAAGGACCTCTCCAAGTCCAAGGTCGCGCTCGTGTACGGCCAGATGAACGAGCCGCCGGGCGCCCGCATGCGCGTCGGCCTCTCGGCACTGGCGATGACCGAGTATTTCCGGGACGAGAAGAACCAGGACGTGCTGCTCTTCATCGACAACATCTTCAGGTTCTCGCAGGCCGGCTCCGAGGTGTCCGCGCTCCTGGGCCGCTCGCCCTCGGCCGTGGGCTACCAGCCCACGCTGGCGAACGAGATGGGCGTCCTGCAGGAGCGGATCACCTCCACCAACAAGGGCTCCATCACGTCCGTGCAGGCCGTGTACGTGCCCGCGGACGACCTCACCGACCCGGCACCGGCAAACACGTTCGCCCACCTCGACTCGACCATCGTCCTCGAGCGCTCCATCGCCGAGCTCGGCATCTACCCCGCGGTCGACCCCCTTGCCTCTGTCTCGAAGGCCCTTGAGGTGTCGATCGTCGGCGAGGAGCACTACCGCGTGACGCGCGAGCTCCAGCGCGTGCTGCAGCGCTACAAGGACCTGCAGGACATCATCGCCATCCTCGGGCTCGACGAGCTCTCGCCCGAGGACAAGCTGACGGTCTACCGCGCCCGCAAGATCCAGCGCTTCCTCTCGCAGCCGTTCTCCGTCGCCGAGGTCTTCACCGGCACGCCGGGCAAGTACGTGCCGGTCAAGGAGACCGTTCGCGGCTTCAAGATGATCCTCGACGGCGAGCTCGACGACGTGCCCGAGGGCGACTTCTACATGAAGGGCGGAATCGACGAGGTCGTCGGGGCGAAGAAATAGCCCCATGCCCCTCACCCTTGAGATCGTGACGCCCGAGGCCCGGGTGTACCTGGAGACGGTCGACACGGTCGTGATCCCGACCGTGGAGGGCGAGGTCGGCATCCTGCCCGGGCACATCCCGCTCGTGACCCGGGTCGGCGCCGGCGAGCTCCGGGCCACCAAGGGCGGCGTGACCCAGCTCCTCGTGGTCGGCGGCGGCTTCGCGCAGGTCACGGGTGAAAAGGTCTCGATCCTCGCCGACAGCGCGATCTACGAGGAAAAGATCGACGAGAATGCCGTGGCGGACGCCATCAAGCGGGCCGAGGAGGCCCTGAAGGGCAAGGACTCCCTGGCTGCCGCGGAGATCGAGCGCCTCGAGGGAGTCGTGCGATTCTCAGTCGCGCAGCTCGGCGTCAGGCGCAGGCGGGGTGGTTGAATCGGGTTGGCCTCATACCCCAAAAAGAGGGGAACGGGGTTTTCATGGAAACCATGTTTTTCAGGCCTTTTTGGCGGTTTTTGGCCTGTTTTCGCCTAAAAATGCCCCGTTTTTGATGAAAATGACGGTATTCACGAAATCGGTTTGAGGCGCGATTCCTTGGATCCGGCAAAAGAAAATTGAGCTCTCCAGAAAGTTTTTCTTGAAAATGAGTCTCAGTTCCTCATTAATTCCCCTGCAATGACAGGAAAGTCGGCAAATCCCCCAGCACCCCTGTGCCAACTGCCGGCCCGCGCGACCGGTCGCGTGTGCAGGATCGATGGGGATTCCGAATTCTGCCAGCGGGTCCGGGAGATGGGATTCGGTGAGTCGGCGTTTGTGACCAAGGTTTCCGGGAGCCGCACCATCCTCTGTCAGGTCAACGGAACCCGCATCGCCCTCAGCCACGGCGCCGCGAGCAGGATCTTGGTCGAGCGAATCGGCTCCCGCTAGGAGCACGGCAGTCCCATGGCGGCGGTCGTGAAGCTATCCGACCTTCCCGTCGGCGC
>DATNLY010000171.1:0-4385 GCA_035602635.1 Opitutaceae bacterium
CGCCCACGAAATTCGGCCTCCGCCCGCAGGAGGCCGCGCCCCCCGGCGAATGCATCAGCGGCCAGATTCTCCGCGGGCTGAAGAAGCCGTTCCAATGTCCCGCATTCGGCACGCGCTGCACCCCGGAGCATCCTGTCGGGGCCCCGATGGTCTCAAGCGAGGGGGCCTGCGCCGCCTACTACCGCTACCGCGCCAGGGAAGGCGCGGGAAGAGCCGCCTGATTGGCCCCTAGCCCCGAGGGGTCGGCCCCGCGCCCGGTTCGCGGCAGCAGGCGAGCGAGCCCAGCCAGATGCTGAGGGCGCAGAGGACCACGGCCACCGCGACGCTCGGCCACAGCCCGACGTCCCAGCCTCCAACCTGTACGGTCCAATGGAAGACCAGCCTCGACGCATGCACCAGGGCCATCGCCATGAAGAGCCCGCTGGCCACCCTTAGTCCCATGATTTGAGATTTCATCACCTTATCCTCCTGTGTTTGGGGTTTCTCCTAAGCCTTGACTGATCCTAGCAAATCCGCGGCAGCTGATCGCCGCTCAGGCGATAGAGGATCCGCTCGGCGCCGACAATGCTAAGAAGCGAAACCTGTCCCGAGCCCGATTTTCGCACGCGGCCGATCACGGCCGGCGGCCCCCCGGGTGCCGTGCGGGAGATGATCTTAAGCGCATCCAACGCGTCCGCCTGCGGCACGAAGCACACGAAGCGCCCCTCGTTGGCGACGTACATCGCCTCCAGCCCAAGAATCTCGCATGCCCCCCTCACCGCGTCGCTGACGGGTATCGCCCCCTCCGTGACCGCAATCTCAAGGCCACGGGTCTCGGCGAGCTCGATGAGGGCCGTCGCAAGCCCTCCCCGGGTCAGGTCGCGCAGGCAGTGCACGTCGATCCCCACGGCCAGAAGCGCGCCGACGGGCGCCGCGAGCGGAGCGCAGTCGCTCTCTATCGTGCCTTCAAATTCGAGGCCCTCCCGCACGGCCATGATGGCCGTCCCGTGCCGGCCTATGTCACCGCTCAGGATGACGGCGTCGCCCTCGGCAATCTGCTTGGGACCGATCTCGCGGTCGTGATCCAGGAGTCCGACACCGGCGGTCGTCACGTATATCCCGTCGCCCCTGCCCCGCTCGACCACCTTGGTGTCTCCGGTGACGATCGACACGCCCGCCTCGGCGGCCGCCTCGCTCATGGATGCGGCAATTCGGCGCAGGGTCTCCAGGGGCAGGCCCTCCTCAAGGATGAATCCGGCGCTCAGCCACAGCGGGCGGGCGCCGCACATGGCGAGGTCGTTCACGGTTCCGTTGACCGCCACCTTCCCGATGTCGCCCCCCGGGAAGAAGATCGGACTCACCACGTGGGAATCGGTCGTGAAGGCGAGGCGGGCGCCCGCGGCCTTCAGGACGGCCCCGTCATGCCGGCAATCCAGGGCGGGGTTCGCAAACGCAGGGCGGAATATCCCCTCGATCAGGTCCTCCGTCATCCTTCCCCCGCCGCCGTGGCCCATCGTGATCTCGGCCCGGTCGGTGATCGGCGCGGGGCATTGGAGGGCGGGGCTCATGGCTGGCTATCCGGACAGCCGCGCATGGGCGCCCGTTCCAGGCCATCTCCCCGGCCCTCCTCGGGTCCGGCGCGGCGATGGCCATCGGGATGGGATTGGGTTGGCGGATTCACGGTGAGCGGTCGACTTGGACATGATGCCATCATGTCACTTTCCAGGCTCCGCGAGGCTTGCCTAAGGCTGCGCAGTTCTTGCCTTTGCGGGTCCTTCCGCCGAAAGCCGATGGCCCGCGGCCCTATTTCCCTGGATGGGGAGCCAGAACACGATCGACCGCCAGATGGTAGGTCAACCAGGCGGAGCCTATGACCGAGGACACCTCCGGCGCAAAATGGGCAAACAGGGACCTCATATCCTCGTTTTCCCTGAGGACATTCGCGACAAAGGACTCGACGCCGTGCCTTTGCGCATACCCGGCCATGTGCCTGATCAGGAAGCTGGCCATCCCGCAGCGGCGCTTGGACTCGCGCACCACAAACGCAATCTCCGCCGTCTTTCCGTCGGGAGCCGAGTAGTACCGCCCCACGGCGTCCAGGGTCTGGTCTGTGCCTGCGGCCTCGAATATCCCCAGGGCGACGTCCCTCTGCTGGTCGACGTTCACCAGCTCGTAGGCCCGCTCGTGGGTCATCGTGCTGATCATGTACCCGTAGCGAAACTGAATCGTCTCCTTGGAATGCGAATAGAAGAAATCCTTCAGCCGCTGCTCGTCGTCCGGCCTCAGGGGACGGACGATATACTTGACGCCGTGGAGCTTGACCGCGGCCTCCTCGGGACCGCGTCCTGCGCCGACGTCAGACGTGCAATCGGATTTCATCTTTCCCCCACATCATAGCAGCCTTGGCGTGCCGGCCTCTGCATCACTTGCCAAAAATTGCGCGAATCTTGCGTGCTGCACGGCGGGCCCAGCAGTGCCCATGAACCGGCCGGCGTCAAGGCCCGCCGCGGCGCCGAAGGGGGCCGGGGCCCGGCCTGGAATCGCAAGATTCGATGGGCAATGCGCAAGAAACGCACAGCGCCTTCACGGGCCTTCGGGTAGTATCATGCAAAACCCAAGGGAATATCATGAACATCGACGGCATCGCGGCACTGCTTGGAGCGGAAGCCAAGTCGCTCCTGGAGCATCGTTCGGCAACGTTTCCCAAGGAGGCATTGTCCCTCCCCGGACCGGACTATGTCGACAGGGTCTGCACCCTGACGGACAGGCCGGCGCAGGTCCTGCGCAGCCTCCAGCAGCTCTTCAGCCACGGCCGCCTGGCCGGCACCGGCTATCTCTCGATGCTGCCCGTGGACCAAGGCATCGAGCACTCCGCGGGCGCGAGCTTTGCCCCGAACCCGGAATACTTTGACCCGGAAAACATCGTGCGCCTCGCACTCGAGGGCGGTTGCAACGCGGTCGCCTCCACTCTCGGCGTCCTCGGCGCGGTGAGCCGGAAGTACGCCCACCGGATACCGTTCGTCGTGAAGCTCAACCACAACGAGCTCCTGAGCTACCCGAACACCTACGACCAGGTGTACTTCGCCCACGTGGAGCAGGCCTATGACATGGGAGCGGTCGCCGTCGGGGCCACAATCTACTTCGGCTCCGCGGAGTCCCGCCGGCAGCTCGTCGAGACGAGCACGGCGTTCCACCGGGCCCATGAGCTGGGGATGGCCACGATCCTCTGGTGCTACCTGCGCAACCCGGAATTCAAGAAGGACACCGACTATCACGTGAGCGCGGACTTGACCGGCCAGGCGAACCACCTCGGGGTCACGATCGAGGCGGACATCATCAAGCAGAAGCAGCCCGAGAACAACGGCGGCTACAAGGCGCTCCCGAACTTCGGCAAGACCCACGCGAAGGTCTACAGCCAGCTGACAACGCCCAACCCCATCGACCTCACGCGCTACCAGGTCGCCAATTGCTACATGGGGCGCGCCGGCCTGATCAATTCGGGGGGCGAATCCGGCAGCAAGGACGACTTCGCGCAGGCGGTGCGCACCGCCGTAATCAACAAGCGCGCTGGCGGCATGGGGCTCATTTCCGGCCGAAAGGCGTTCCAGCGGCCCATGACCGAGGGAGTCGGCCTCCTGAACGCGATCCAGGACGTTTACCTGGCGAAGGAAGTGACTGTCGCGTAGCAGCGTTGGCGTCAGGCCAGATTCAGCCTCGGGCCCGTCGGTCCCCTGCGGCAGGTGAACGGAACATGAATCCCTCCGATTCATGATCAAGCTGTTGCGGATCATGAACTTCACCGGAAAACGCGATCATTCCATCCGGAGCGACCGGCCCTGATGCGCTCCGCCGTGGCCCTCCTCCCAGGCAGCCCTCCTGCCCCCGAATCGGGTATTTCACTGACCAAAAAACGCCCAGCATATTTCAACGGATGCAGAGTGGTGGGCGCCAAGTCCTGCTATCGTTGGCCCATGGCAAACCTAACTGATCGTCTTCCCGTGAATGTCCCCGGCCGCTATTATGTCGATTCGAGCTGCATCGAGTGCGACCAATGCAGGGCCTCGGCGCCCGAGTTCTTCGCCCGCGACGCGGACACCGGCCTCTCCTACGTCAGCCGGCAGCCCACGACGAGCGAGGAGATCGCGGTCGTCGAGGAGTTGATGGCCACCTGCGCGACAGGCTCGATAGGCAGCGACGGCGCCTGACGGGCTGCACAGGCCCCAAGAATGGCGGAGAGAGGGGGATTCGAACCCCCGGCAGTACAGATAGAGTCATTTAGCAGGAAACAAGCAGTTCCTTAAGGGAAGTGCAGGCAACCGACTGCAATGCGTGTTGCACACTGTTGCACAGCCAAAAATGAAATGCACCAGCGTCTACTCACGTCCGCAGTCCAATTCGTGGTGTGT
>DATNLY010000175.1:0-2033 GCA_035602635.1 Opitutaceae bacterium
CGTTCATCGTGCTCCTGACGGACGGCGGCAACAACATGGGCGCCATCTCGCCCACCCAGTCCGCGCGCCTTGCCCGCGCCAGGGGAATACCGATCTACACGATCGGCGCCGGCAAGGACGGGTACGTCCCCTATCCCATCTTCGACGACCAGGGAAAGCAGGTCGACACCCGCCAGATCCTGTCCGACCTCGACGAGGACGCCCTCAGGTCGATCGCCGGGACGACGGGAGGCAAATACTTCAGGGCCGCGGACACGGACACCATTGAGGCCGCGTTCCAGGCCATCGACCAGAACCAGAAGATCGAGTTCCAGGCCAAGAGCACGCTCCTGACGACCGAGCTGTTCCCGTGGCTCGCCGTCCCGGGCCTCGCGCTCTTCGGGACCGGCGCGTGGATATCGAGAAAACGATGACCTTCGCCTGGCCCCAACTCCTTTGGCTGCTTGCCGCGCCCGCCGGGCTGCTCGCCTGGGAATTCCTGCGCGCCCGCAGGACGGGAAACGCGGCGCATCCCAAGATCCTGCGCGCGGAGGCCGGCCTCACGAGCGTCAGCCTCCTCGGCGACTCCCCGCCCCGTCCGGTCTCGTCGAGGCGGCGCGTGCTCCTCTGCGCGGGAGTCGCGTTCGGGATCGTCGCCCTGGCGCGGCCGCAGTGGGGCAGGCTCGAGGAGCCGGTGTTCGACCAGTCGCGCGAGATCATCATCGCCCTCGACCTCTCGCGCTCGATGCTTTCGCCCGACGTGAAGCCCTCGCGCCTCGAGCGCTCAAAGCTCCTCATCCAGTCCCTCCTGGACGGGCTCAGCGGGGAGCGAGTCGGGCTGGTGGTGTTTTCCGGGACCGCGTTCCTCCAGGCCCCGATGAGCTCCGACTACGAGATCCTGCGCGAGTTCCTGCCGGCCCTCGGCCCCGACTTTCTCCCGGAGGGAGGGACCAACTACCGCCAGCTGATCGACACGGCCCTCGACGCATTCGGGGAGGGCTCGGCCGCCGACCGGTACCTGATCATCCTGAGCGACGGCGAGGCGACGGACGACGACTGGAAGGAGAAGGCCGACGCGCTCGCCAAGCGCGGGATCCGTGTCATCGGGCTCGGGGTCGGAACGACCGCGGGAGCCATGATCCCGGACGGCTCGGGCGGCTTCATGAAGGACGGCAATGGCGCGGTCGTCATGTCCAAGCTAGAGGGCGGCACGCTCCGCGAGCTCGCGAACTCGACGCACGGCGCCTATGTCGACGCGAGCGAGTGGGTTGACCTTCCCAGGGTGCTCGCCGCCACGGTCGAGAAGGGGCGCAAGGGGCGCTTTGTCGAGCACAGCACGGTTCGCTTCGCCGAGCGCTTCCAGTGGGCGCTGGCACCCGCCCTCCTCTGCCTGATCGCGAGCTTCTGGCTGGAATTTCCCGTTCGGCCCAAGGCGCGGGCCGTCCGCCTGGGCGGAACCCCGGGCGCGTCCTCGCGCGCCCGGCCCACCCTTGCGGCCGTTTCGGCGGCCGCGCTCCTCCTGCTGGCCCCCGCCCGCCCGGCCGCCGGGCAGGGGGCGCCGGACCCCGCTGCCTCGCTCTCAAAGGTCGTCGGCCGCCTGTCGTCGCAGGAGCGTTGCAGCGCGCTCGACTGGGCGGAATTCGGCCGCGACACGGCAACCTGGGGGCAGCACCTGCGCTCCAGCGGCGAACAGGTGCCCGAGGGGCCCGTGCGCGACGCCCTCGCGGCCGTGGACATCGGGGAGCGCTCCGACCCGAAGGCTTCCGACTGGCCGGGACTGCGCTCGGAGCTCGAGGACCTCCTCCAGAAGAAGGACGAGCAGAAAAAGCAGGACCAGAAGAAACAGGACCAGAAGGACAGCCAGCAGCAAAATCAGGACCAGAGCCAAGACCAGGATCAGAAGCAAAAGCAGGACCAGCAGCAGAGGCAGGACCAGAAGCAGTCCAGCCCTGATTCCGCAAGGCCCCAGACTTCCAAAGGCGAGCCCCAAGTCCCGAGGGAGCCCAAGCCGTCCGAGCAGCAGAAGGCCTTCGGGGACATGGGAGCCCCGAGCC
>DATNLY010000201.1:0-14524 GCA_035602635.1 Opitutaceae bacterium
GACCAGGCGGATCCTCGCGAAAGGTCTTCTGCTTTGTGCTGTTGGCAAGCCCGGCGCGGCGATTTCCGCCCGCACAGATCCTGCCAATCTCAGCCGTGCAACATTTCTTTTTGGTGACGGCCCACGCCAGCCTCGGCGAGGGTGTCGCCCGCGGCCGCCTGTATCTCCGACCTGGTGAGGTTCACGAACACCCTCGCCTCCACATAGCCGATTCGCGCGACCTTCTCCACCGGGATCAGGACCTCCTTGCCGGAGTACCAATGGCCGGTCTCGACAACCAGGTCGCGAATGC
The DNA here is from genome assembly GCA_035602635.1 of Opitutaceae bacterium. Taxonomy (GTDB): domain Bacteria; phylum Verrucomicrobiota; class Verrucomicrobiia; order Opitutales; family Opitutaceae; genus Palsa-1447. The sequence continues at coordinate 293 of DATNLY010000201.1, forward strand.
CCCAGCTCCTGTCGTCCACCCGGAATCCGCCCATATGGCCGATCGGCCCATCGGACGCCTCGACGGCGTAGCCGGTCACCGTCTTGGCGCTTTGCAGATGGCGGTCGGCAGCGGGTTCCTGCGCCTTGCGGGCCGCGGCGTCCAGGGGCAGCGGAGCCGCGACAAGCGGATACCCGCTCATTCCCCACATCTGGCCCCCCTGCCAGTAGGCCGGCCAGCCGAAGGAGCGATAGTAGTTCTCCTCGAACTGCCGGGACACCGGCACGTGCGCGTCAATCGAGGGGCTGTCCTCGATCTGCTTCTTTCGAAGCTTTATGTGCAGCCTTCTCTCATAGAGGTCCCACTTGCCGAAGGCATGGGGGGAGATCAGGACAAGCCGTCCGGTCAGCCATGACCCGGTGTCCGCCACGAGGTACCGAATTGCCCAGGCCTTGTCGTCAAAGTAGAAATCCTTGGCGTGGCCGATGTCGCCGTCCAGCGAGGCAAGCCTGCTGCCGTAGAGTTGCTTGATGTATTGTAGCATGGATTGTCGCCGCCGCCCCGTCTTTGCCGGACCGCACAGAGGGAGACGCCCCACTCACTTCCGGATGCGCGAGACTATCTGCGAATGCTACTGCGGACCATGGGGTGAAACCCTCATCGCATCGGGGCCGGAATCTTGCGTTCCCGCCCCCGCGCGGTGCAGCGATCCCCTGGGAATAACACCCCATATAATTCTTTTACGATACGGGGCATATTCACGCTAAATTGAAGCGATCCTCCCCATCCCCGGCCGGCCCGGCCCCAAACAGCCCGAGGCGCATCTGAAGGCCGCGTTTGTCGCGCGCCGCTTGATCATGGCTCGCGCCCCCCGCCCGGACCGGCCCGGCTCGAGATCGAGGGGAGCAGCGGTCGCCCAAGGGGATGGATCCTAACGGGTAGGCCATGTTGGGAACCCGATTCAACCGGACGGAACAAATGAGGACCCTGTCATCGCGCTGGCAATCCTGGAGGGCCGGAGGAACACGTCCGCTTGGACCGGCGGGCGCGCCGCCCCTGCGGGCCGAGCTATTCAGCGTCGAGCAGCTTGCGCGCCATGCCCGCCACCTGGCATCGGACCACCGGATCGCGATAGAATACCGGTCCAGCCCCCTTCTGGCCCAGCTGGATGAAAACGAGAAGCGCCTCAGGGCCTTCAACCGGTCGACCGCCGCCGTGAGTCCGAGCAGGACCATCACTCCAGCCGCCGAATGGCTCCTCGACAATTTCTACCTGATTGAGGAGCAGATTCAGATGGCCCGGAGGCACCTGCCCAGGGGTTATAGCAGGGAGTTGCCCCGCCTCCTGAACGGCCCCTCTCTTGGGCTTCCACGCGTCTACGACATCGTGCTTGAGCTGATCGCGCATGTGGACGCGCAGATTGATCCGGGCCCCCTCACCGCGTTCGTTGCCGCCTACCAATCGGTGTACCCCCTGAAGCTGGGGGAGCTATGGGCCATTCCGATCATGCTGCGCCTCGGGCTGATCGAAAATCTCCAACGCGTCACCACCCGGCTGGTCCTCGCCCGGCACGATCGCGATTGCGCCGACTCATGGGTGGACCGCCTGCAGCGCACGGCGGAGCAGAACCCGTCCCTCCTGGTAATAGTCGTGGCGGACATGGCGAAGGCCGACCTGCCCCTGTCCAGCTCGTTTGTCGCGGAGTTCTGCCAGCGCCTGTCTCGGCAGAGCCCCGAGCTCCACATCGCCCGCAGCTGGTTCGAGCAGCGCCTCGCCGGGCACGGGTTGTCCATCGAGCAGCTCGTTCACCTGGACAGCCAAAACCAGGCGGCCGACCAGGTCTCCGTCAGCCACAGCATCGCAAGCCTCCGCCTGCTGAGCGCCACGGATTGGAAGGAATTCGTCGAGGGCCTCAGCCTTGTCGAGGAGACGCTGCGCCTCGACCAGTCCGGGACGTACGGCAGGATGGATTTTGCGACGCGCGACCGCTATCGCCATGCGGTCGAGTTCTTCGCCCGCCACAGCGGGCTCGCGGAATCCGCCGTCGCCCAGAGCGCCGTCCAGCTTGCCGCAAAGAGCGCCCTGGAAAGGGGGCGGGGGGACCGCACGGCCCACGTCGGCTTCTACCTGATCGACAAGGGCCGGCCCATGCTGGGTCGCGCGGTGAACGTTACATGGCCCTGGCACTCGACCATCGAAAGGGGGATCCACCGCTTCCCGCTGGCCTTCTACGCGGGCGGCATCGGCGTGTTCACCGCGCTGGCCACGATCGGACTCTTGGAGAGGGCGCGGACGCTGGGCCTGCACGGATGGGGGCTCATCTTCCTTGCCCCCGCCCTCTTCGTCTGCACCAGCCAACTCTCGGTTACCCTGATAAACTGGCTCTCAACCCTGCTGGTCAGGCCCCGCCTGCTCCCGCGCCTGGACTGCTCGTCGGGCATCCCTCCCGACTGCCGCGCGATGGTGGTCGTTCCAACGATGCTCACGAGCCTGGAGGACGTCGACCGCCTCATTGAGAAATTGGAGATTCATCACCTCGCGAACCCCGATCCGCTCCTTCACTTCGCGCTGCTGACGGATTTTCGCGACGCGCCCGAGGAGACACTGCCCGGAGACCCCGAGCTGATCGAGCGGGCGCGGGCGGGGGTCGGGATGCTGAACCGCAAGTATCGTCCCGGAGGGCAAGACCGCTTCTTCCTGCTTCACCGCCCGCGCCGCTGGAACGAGCGCGAGGGGTCGTGGATGGGCTACGAGCGCAAGCGCGGGAAGCTGATGGAGTTCAACGCGCTGCTGCGCGGCAATTACAGGGAGCGCTTCTCCGAGATCGTCGGGGACACGGCGATTTTCCCGTCCGTCAGGTATGTGATCACGCTCGACACCGACACGCAGCTTCCGCGCGACTCCGCGCGCCAGCTCGTCGGCGCGATGGCCCACCCGCTGGCCCGGCCGGTCTTTGATGCGGCGCGCGGGGTCGTCGTCGAGGGCTACGGCATCCTGCAGCCGCGCGTTGGCGTCAGCCTGCCGAGCGCCCGGCGGTCCTGGTTTGTCCGGCTCTTTGCGGGAGAGACGGGCATTGATCCCTATACTAGGGCCGTGTCGGACGTGTACCAGGATGTCTTCCAGGAGGGCTCGTTCATCGGGAAGGGAATCTATGACGTCGACGCCTTCCAGAGGGCGATGAACGGGCGCGTCCCGGAGAACGCGGTTCTCAGCCACGACCTGCTGGAGGCGTGCCATGCGCGCTCCGCGCTCGTGAGCGACGTGGAGTTCTACGAAGACTACCCCTCCCGCTACAACGTGGACATCGACCGGCGCCATCGATGGATCCGCGGCGACTGGCAGATCACGCAATGGCTCCTGCCGCGGGTTCCCGGCTCCGACGCCCATCGCATGGCAAATCCGCTTTCGACCCTGTCCCAGTGGAAGATCCTCGACAACCTCAGGCGCAGCCTCGTCCCCGTCGCCCTCGTCCTTCTGATCCTGGGGACCTGGCTGCGGTTTCCCAGCCTGGGATGCCTGTCCTCCCTGCTGGTGCTCGCAGTCATCATGCTGCCCGGGCTCCTGTCCATGCTCGCGGAGGCGTCGCGCAAGGCAGCCGACTTCCCGTGGGCGACGCACCTGCGGGGAGTGGCCATGTCCGGCGGAAGGCAGCTATGCCAGGCGCTGCTAACGCTGGCGTTCCTCCCCTACGACGCCCTCATCAGCCTGGACGCGATCGGGAGGACCCTGCTGCGGCTGCTGGTGACTCGCAGACGCCTCCTCGAATGGCAGACATCGAGCGACTCCGAGCGGACGTCGCGCTCGGATCTCGCCGAATTCTACGGCAAGATGTGGATCGCCCCGGCCGTCGCGCTGCTTTCCGGACTCATGCTGGCCTCCCGTCTGCCGGCCCATTGGCCGCTCGCCCTGCCTGTCGTCGCCCTCTGGCTGGCGGCACCATGGGTCGCCTGGAGGATCAGCCAGCCGATCGAGGCCGGGGCTCCCGACCTGACGACCACGCAGCTGGCCTTCCTGAGATGCATCGCCCGGAAGACGTGGCACTACTTCGAAACCTTCGTGACCGCGGAGGAGAACTGGCTGCCGCCCGACAATTTTCAGGAGATTCCCGAGCCCACGGTCGCATTCCGCACCTCCCCGACAAACATGGGGCTGGCGCTGCTCGCTAACCTGGCGGCACGGGACCTTGGATACCTGTCGGCGGGTAGTTTTATTGGGCGCACGCGCGACACGCTCGCCACGATGCAGCGCCTTGAGCGCTACCGCGGGCACTTCTACAATTGGTACGAGACACGCACGCTCCAGCCCCTGCCACCGCTCTACATATCGAGCGTGGACAGCGGAAACCTCGCGGGACACCTGCTGACGCTCGGCTCAGGGCTGAGGGAGCAGGCTGACGAGAGGATTCCCGCGCCAATGCTTCTCACCGGGCTGCGCGACACCGTCAGGGTTCTCAGGACCCTGGCCCGGGAGAATTCCCCGCTGGCTGAACTCGAGAGGAGGCTGGAGGAGGCCCCCTCCGACCCGCGCTCGGCGTTTGCGCTGCTGCAATGGGCCACTGCCCAGGCAACCTCAATAGCCGACTCGGTGTCTGGCGAAGGGGCGGAACTTAAGGGGTGGGCCCGGACGCTGGTGCGCAATTGCGCGGAGCACACGGAGGATCTTCTGCTTCTTGCGCCCTGGATGGCCCTCCAAGACCCGGGGTTTCTCGGCCGAGGCGGAATTTGTCCCCCTCCCGACTCCATTTCGCCGGAGGGCACGGCGGAGCCTCCGGTTCCGGGGCCCTCGGCGCTCGACGAAGGGCTAGCCCAGCTCAACCGACCAATGACCCTGCGGGAGATCGCCGTGCTGGATCAGACGCTCTGCCCGCTGATCGCGGAGGCATCGCGCGGCCCCGGCACGGGGGCCCAAAATTCCCAGCGAGGGGACGATGCCTTCCTCGCCGATCTTTCGCGCTGCGTGCGCGAGGCCAGCGATCGCGCCCGCCAGCGCCTGCTCGTCCTGGAGGACCTGGAAAGGCAGGTCGACGAACTGGCCTCGATGGACTTCACGTTTCTCTTCAATTCATCGAGGGACCTTTTCTCCACGGGATTCAACGTCGCCGAACGCCGGAGCGACACCACCTTCTATGACCTGCTGGCCTCGGAGGCCCGCCTGTGCAGCTACGTCGCGATCGCGATGGGGCAGATCCCCCAGGATCACTGGTTCTCGCTGGGCCGCCTGCTCGTCGCCTCGGGAGGCAAGCCGACACTGGTTTCGTGGAGCGGCTCGATGTTCGAATACCTCATGCCGCTGCTGGTCATGCCCAACTTTGAGAACACCCTTCTGGATCGCACCTGCAGCGTGGCGGTGGAGCAGCAGATCGAGTATGGACTGTCGCTCGGCGTACCCTGGGGCATCTCCGAGTCGGGATACAATCGGATCGATGTCCACCAGAACTACCAATACCGCGCATTTGGCGTGCCCGGCCTGGGCCTGAAGCGTGGGTTGGCCGACGACCTTGTGATCGCCCCCTACGCCTCGGCGCTGGCGCTCATGGTTTCGCCGGTGGAGGCCTGTGAGAACCTTCAGCGGCTGGCGGAACAGGGGCGCGAGGGCGCCTATGGCTTCTACGAGGCCGTCGACTACACCCCCAGGCGCCTGCCCCCGGACGAGACGAGCACCACAATTCGCTCATTCATGGTCCATCACCAGGGAATGAGCCTGCTGGCCCTGGTCAACCTGTTGCGGGACAATTCCATGCAACGCCGGTTCCTCGCCTGTCCACTGCTCAAGGCAGCCGACCTGCTGCTGCAGGAGCGCATGCCAAAGACGGCCGTGAATGTCTTCGCCGGGGACCTCGCCCTGGAAACGTCGAGGGCGCTGACCGGCGAGAGCGAGAGCATGATGCGCGTCCTTACGAATCCCTCGTCGGCGGCCCCGGAGGTTCACCTCCTGTCCAATGGCCGCTACCACGTCGCCGTCACCAGCGCCGGCGGGGGCTACAGCCGCTGGCGCGACCTCGGTGTCACCCGCTGGCGCGAGGATGCAACGCAGGACTGCTGGGGAACGTTTGTCTACCTGAGGGACCTCGCGAACGGGGATTTCTGGTCCACGGCATATCAGCCGACGATGCACGCGCTCCGGGACTATGAGGCCATCTTCACGCAGGCGCGTGCGGAGTTCCGCCAGACCCACGCCGGCCTGGAGATCCACACCGAGATCAGCGTCTCGCCGGAGGACGACGTGGAGCTGCGGCGCATCACGATCACCAACCGATCGTCGGCAAGGCGCACCATCGAGATAACCAGCTATGCGGAGGTGGTGCTGGCGAAGCCCGCCTCGGACGCGTCCCATCCCGCGTTCAGCAACCTCTTCGTGCAGACGGAATTCATCCCCAAGTCCTCAGCAATCCTCTGCACCCGGCGAGCCAGCTCCCCCGAGGAGAAGCCGCCGTGGATGCTCAGCCTCATTACGGACCAGGGCGGGGAGCCGAGGGAGACATCCTGCGAGACCGACCGCTCCAGGTTCATCGGGCGCGGGGGGACCCTGGCCAACCCCGCGGCCATGCGGGGCGGGTCCCCATTGTCCAACACCGTCGGCCCGGTCCTCGACCCCATCGCATCGCTGCGGCGGACAGTCTCCCTGCTGCCCCACGAGTCCGCGGTCGTGGGCCTGGTTCAGGGCGCGACCGAAAGCAGGGAGACCGCGCTCGGGTACGCCGAGAAATACCAGAGCATGCGCATGGTCGACCGGGCCTTCGACCTTGCGTGGACCCACAGCCAGGTGACCCTGCGCCATCTGAGCGCCACGGAGGGCGAGGCACAGACATATGGCCGGCTGGCCAGCGCGCTGATCTATGCCGACCCGGCCCGGCGCGCCGTCCCAGGCGTCCTGCGCAGCAACCGGCGCGGCCAAAGCGGCCTTTGGAGCTACGGCATCTCGGGCGACGTGCCGATCGTGCTGCTCCGCGTCAGCAGCCCGGAGAACATCGAAATCGCCCGGCAGCTGATCCGGGCGCATTCCTACTGGAGGATGAAGGGGTTGACCGTCGAGCTGGTCATAATCAACGAGGAGGCCTCGGTCTACCGCCACTCGCTCCAGGACGAGATCACCCATTTGATCGCCTCCGGGATCGAGGCGCAGACGCTGGAGAAGCCGGGTGGAATCTTCGTCCGTCTCCTCGAGCAGGTTCCCAGCGACGACCGCGTGCTCCTCCAATCCGTCGCGCGGATCGTGCTCAATGACGAGTATGGGACCCTGGAGGACCAGCTGGAGCGCAGGGGCACGCTGGAGCCCCTGGTCCCGCTGCTGGCACCCACACGGTCCCCCGTGAACGATTCGCCCGGGACCCTTCCCTCGCGCGAGCTGATCTTCCGGAACGGCACCGGCGGCTTCACCCGGGACGGGCACGAGTACGTGATCACCCTCAATGCCGGGCAGGCGACACCGGCCCCGTGGATCAACGTGCTCGCAAATCCAGGCTTTGGAACGGTCGTCTCGGAAAGCGGCAGCGCCTACTCCTGGGCCGAGAACTCCCATGAGTTCCGGCTGACGCCGTGGGCCAACGATCCCGTGCGGGACACCTCCGGCGAGGCCCTTTACATCCGCGACGAGCAGACCGGGCAGTTCTGGTCGCCGACGCCTTCGCCTGCGCGCGGCGCGGAGCCCTACGTCGTCCGGCACGGTTTCGGCTACTCGGTCTTTGAGCACACCGAGCACGGCATCGCCTCCGAGCTGTGGGTCTATGTATCGATGGATGCGCCCGTCAAATTCACGGTGCTCAAGCTGCGCAACACCTCCGGGCGGCCGCGCCGCCTGTCGGTCACCGGCTACTGGGAATGGGTGCTGGGGGAGCTCAGGCAAAACAGCATGATGCACGTGCAAACCGAGGTGGACCTGAAGACCGGGGCATTGTTGGCCCGCAACTTCTACAACACCGAGTTTCCCGGCCGCGTCGCATTCATCGACGTCAGCGACGTGAACCGCACGCTCACGGGAGACAGGAGGGAATTCCTGGGCCGAAACGGGAGCCTGTCCCATCCCGCCGCGCTGAAGCGGACGCGCCTTTCCGGCAAGGTCGGCGCGGGGCTGGACCCCTGCGGCGCGGTGCAGGTCTCCTTCGACCTGCCCGACGGGCATGAGCGGGAGACGAGCTTCCGCCTGGGCGTCAGCCGAAACCAGGCGGACCTGCAGAGCCTCATCGAGCGTTTTCGCCATGCGGATTCCAGCCGCGTTGCGCTGGAGGGCGTCTGGGCCTACTGGAATCGGACTCTTGGATCGGTGAACGTGGACACCCCGGACCCGGCCGTTAATGTCATGGCGAACGGCTGGCTGCTGTATCAGACGCTGGGCTGCCGGGTATGGGCGAGGACCGGCCTCTACCAATCCAGCGGAGCCTACGGGTTCCGCGACCAATTGCAGGACCTTACGGCGCTCGTGCACGCCGAGCCGGCCTTGACACGCGAGCACCTGCTCCGGGCGGCCGCCCGCCAGTTCCGGGAGGGCGACGTGCAGCACTGGTGGCATCCGCCTGCCGGGCGGGGCGTGCGGACGCACTGCTCCGACGACTACCTGTGGCTCCCCTACGCCACCTGCCGATACGTCACCTGCGTCGCCGACACGGGCGTGCTCGACGAAAGGGTCAGTTTCCTCGAGGGCCGGCAGGTCAAGCCGGAGGAGGAGACCTATTACGACCTTCCGACCCGCTCCGACGAGTCGGCCACGCTCTATGAGCACTGCATCCGGTCGATCGAGCGAGGACTGAGGTTCGGCGAGCACGGCCTGCCGCTCATCGGCGGCGGCGACTGGAATGACGGCATGAACCGGGTGGGAATCGAGGGGCGCGGGGAGAGTGTCTGGCTGGCGTTCTTCCTTTTCGACGTTCTGACCCAGTTCGGGAGGCTGGCTCGCGCGCACAACGACCCTGCATTTGCCGAGCGATGCACCACCCAGGCGGATCAGCTGCAGCGGAACATCGAGCAGCACGCCTGGGACGGCGAATGGTACCGGCGCGCCTACTTCGACAGCGGTGAGCCGCTCGGATCCAAGGTGAACACGGAGTGCAGGATCGATTCGCTGCCCCAAAGCTGGTCGGTGATCAGCGGGGCGGGCGACCCGTCGCGCTCGCGCCAGGCGATGCAGTCCGTGGACCGGCGCCTGGTCCACCGGGACTCCGGGCTGGTTCAGCTGTTTGACCCGCCATTCGACAAGTCCCCGCTCAATCCGGGCTACATCAAAGGCTATATTCCCGGAGTGCGCGAGAACGGCGGCCAATACACCCACGGCGCCGTCTGGGCCGCGATGGCCTTCGCGCTGATGGGAGAGGATGAACGCGCCTGGGAGATCTTCACGCTGCTCAATCCCGTCCATCACGCCGCGACTTCCCAGAAGGTCGCCACCTACAAGGTGGAGCCCTATGCCGTCGCGGCGGACATCTACGCGGTCGCCCCGCATGTTGGCCGGGGCGGATGGACCTGGTACACGGGCTCGGCCGGCTGGATGTACCGGCTGCTGATCGAGACCCTGCTGGGCGCGAACCTGGAGGGCGACAAGCTGCGGCTGGCCCCCCGCATGCCCAAGGCCTGGAAGACGTTCAAGATCCACTATCGCTACCGGCAGACGGTCTACCACATCACCGTCACACGGCTCGCCCCCGACGCGGCCGCTGAGAGCCTCCTCGCGCTCGACGGCCAGGAAATCCCCGGGAACACGATACCCCTCCGGGACGACCGCAATGAGCATGCCGTCGAGCTCGGAATCCGCTGACCGGCTGACCTGCCCCGATCCGCTGGCAAGGGGCAGGCGGCCAATCGTAACAGCATTAGGTCGAACACCCTATTGCGAGGCGGCCGTTTGCACTCCAAGATCGGGCGTGAACGGAAGCCTCCATAGGTACCCGCGGGCCGGCGATCTTGCAGCGGAACCCAGCCCATGAATCGAACCCAGCCCTGCATTCTTTCCGTCAATGGAGGCTCCTCAAGCATCCGGTTCACGGTGTATGAGATGGGCAGCGCGCCGCGGAAGGTCCTCTGCGGAAAGATTGACCGGATAGGGCTGCGCGGCACGAATCTCGCCGTCGACGACCTGTCCGGGCGCCCGTCGAGGCCCCGCCCAATATCCGCCGCCAGCCACCGCACGGCGGCGCAGATCCTGCTGGCTTTCCTTGAGTCGCAACCGCTCTTCGCATCGGTCGGGGCCGTGGGGCATCGGGTCGTGCACGGGATGAGGCATTCCCAGCCCGAGCGGGTGACGCCGAGGCTGCTGGCCGAACTGCGCCGCATAACGCCGTTCGACCCCGACCACATGCCTCGCGAGGTCGAGATGATGGAGGAGTTCCGCAGGCGGCACCCGAGGCTTCCCCAAGTCGCGTGCTTTGACACCGCGTTCCACCGGACAATGCCCGCCGTCGCACGGTGGGTGCCGATCCCGCGGCGATATTTGGCGAAGGGCGTCGAGCGCTACGGATTCCACGGGCTTTCCTGCGCCTACATGATGGAGGAACTTGGCCGCCAGGATCCCGCAGCGATCAGGGGCCGCGTGATCCTGGCGCACCTCGGCAATGGCGCCAGCATCACCGCCGTGCGCAGCGGCAGGAGCATCGACACGAGCATGGGCTTCACTCCCGCGTCCGGCCTGGTGATGGGAACCCGCACGGGCGACGTGGACCCAGGCCTGGCCTACTTCCTTGCGCGCACGGAGGGGATGAGCGAGGCGCAGTTCCAGCGGATGGCGAACCACGAATCAGGGCTGCTCGGGATCTCGGGAACCACCTCGGACCTGCGGGACCTCCTCGCCCGGGAGGAGCGCGACGCGCGCGCCGCGGAGGCGGTGGAGCTGTTCTGCTACCAGGTGAGAAAATGGATCGGCTCGTTTGCCGCAGCCCTGGGCGGGGTGGACACGCTCGTGTTCGCCGCGGGAATCGGCGAAAACTCGCCGGTTGTCCGGCGGCGGATCTGCGATGGCCTCGCCTTCCTGGGCATCGGGCTGGACCGCGGGCGCAATGCGAGGAACGCGCCGCTCATCTCATCGGGCGGGAGCCGCGTCAGGGTGCGCGTCATCCGCACCGACGAGGAGCTCATGATAGCAAGGTCCGTCGCCCGCGTCCTCAACCCGGGCGGTGCCCGGAAAACCTGATTCATGAAAACAAACACGCTTTCCCCGGAGGAGCTCCGGAGGATCAACGCCTACTGGCGCGCCGCCAACTACCTGGCGGTCGGCCAGATCTACCTCTATGACAACCCGCTGCTGAAGCGGCCCCTGAAGATCTCGGACGTGAAGCACATGCTGCTGGGGCACTGGGGGACCACCCCCGGCCAGAACTTCATCTATGCGCACCTGAACCGCGTCATCAGGAAATACGACCTCGACATGATCTATGTCTCCGGCCCCGGGCACGGGGGGCCGGCTGTCGTCGGGAACACCTACCTCGAGGGCACCTACAGCGAGGTCTACCCCGACATCAGCCAGGACGAGGCCGGCCTGCGGAAGCTCTTCCTCCAGTTCTCTTATCCCGGCGGGATCCCAAGCCACGCCTCGCCGGAATGCCCGGGCTCGATCCACGAGGGCGGCGAGCTGGGCTACTCGATCAGCCATTCGTTCGGAGCGGTGTTCGACAACCCGGACCTGATCGTCGGCTGCGTGGTGGGCGACGGCGAGGCCGAGACCGGCCCGCTCGCGACGGCATGGCATTCCAACAAGTTCCTTGATCCGGCAACCGACGGCGCCGTGCTGCCGATCCTGCACCTGAACGGCTACAAGATCTCCAACCCGACCATCCTCGCCCGCATCACGCGCGAGGAGCTGGAGCAGCTGCTTCGCGGCTACGGGTGGACGCCCCTCTTTGTCGAGGGCCATGAACCCGACTCGATGCACGAGGCGATGGCCGCGGCGCTCGACGCGGCGGTGGAGCAGATAAGGGGGATCCAGGGGGACGCCCGCGTGCGCGGCAACATCTCGCGACCGCGCTGGCCGATGATCGTGCTTAACTCACCCAAGGGCTGGACGGGGCCCAAGGTGGTCGACGGGCTGCAGGTCGAGGGCACGTTCCGCGCGCACCAGGTGCCATTGTCGGACCCGGCGACCCATCCCGAGCACCTCAAGCTGCTGGAGGAATGGCTGAAAAGCTACCGGCCGCAGGAGCTCTTCGACGAGCAGGGCCGCCTGAGGCCGGAGCTCGCGGAGCTCGCGCCCAAGGGAACGCGGCGCATGGGCGCGAACCCCCATGCCAACGGGGGCATACTGCTCCGCGACCTGCGGATGCCCGATTTCCGCGCCTACGCGCAGAGCGTGCCGACCCCGGGCACCGCCGGGCCCGGCGACATGCATGTGCTCGGGCCATTCCTTCGCGACGTGACGAAGATGAACAGCGAGAAGCGGAATTTCCGGGTCTTCGGCCCGGATGAGACGCTCTCCAACGGCCTGGAGGCCCTCTTTGAGGTGACCAGGCGCCAGTGGGACGCCGCCACCGTGCCCAACGACGAATTCCTGGCGCCCGAGGGCCGCGTGATGGAAATGCTGAGCGAACACCAGTGCGAGGGCTGGCTGGAGGGCTACCTGCTCACCGGGCGCCACGGGGTCTTCAACTGCTACGAGGCGTTCATCCACATCATCGACTCGATGTTCAACCAGCACGCCAAGTGGCTGAAGATCACGGCGCACCTGCCGTGGCGCCGGAAGATCGCCTCGCTCAACTACATCCTGTCCTCCCATGTCTGGCGGCAGGACCACAACGGCTTCACCCACCAGGACCCCGGCTTCATCGACCACGTCGTCAACAAGAAGGCCGAGATCGTGCGGGTCTATCTTCCTCCCGACGCCAACTGCCTGCTCTCTGTGATGGACCACTGCCTGCGAAGCAGGCACTACGTCAATGTCGTGGTCGCTGGCAAGCACCCGGCCCCCCAGTGGCTGACGATGGATGCGGCATGCAGGCACTGCACGGAGGGCATCGGAATCTGGCAGTGGGCCAGCAACGACCAGGATGCGACGCCCGACGTCGTGATGGCCTGCTGCGGTGACGTGCCGACGCTGGAGACGCTCGCCGCGGTCTCGATCATGCGCGAGCGCCTGCCCGAGCTCAAAATCCGGGTCGTCAACGTCGTCGACCTCATGAAGCTGCAGCCGCAAATCGAGCACCCCCACGGACTCAGCGACGTGGATTTTGACGACCTCTTCACCAAGGACAGGCCGGTCATCTTCGCCTTCCACGCCTATCCGTGGCTGATCCACCGGTTGACCTACCGTCGCACCAACCACGACAACTTCCACGTCCGCGGGTACAAGGAGGAGGGCACCATCACCACGCCGTTCGACATGACGGTGCTCAACGACCTGGACCGCTTCCACCTGGTCATGGACACCATCGACCGCCTGCCCCAGACGGGCGAAAGGGGCATCTACCTGAAGCAGCAGCTGAAGGACAAGCTGATCGAGCACAAGGAGTACATCGACAAGAACGGCGAGGACATGCCGGAGATACGCAGCTGGAAATGGCCCGGAAATGGGCAATCCGTCGGAAAGCCGCCGGTTAAGGGCGCGGGCGCCTAACGTCGCCTCCCGGGGAAATTCCCGTGCCGCAGGCACCCGGGGATTCACCCCATGTCCCGAGCGGCCCGTTGGGAGTACACTCCCGGCGCCAAGGATCGAGTCCACCACGATCGCCGGGCCTCGCACGCCTATCCACGCCTCCCATGAATATGACTCCCCCCGCCTCGCTCACAGGCACCCACCTGCGCACCTACAACACGATCTTCCAGCACCCGATCTCGCACAACCTCGAATGGCGCGCGGTCCGGTCGCTCATGGGAAGGCTGGGCCAGGTAACCGAGGAGGCCAACGGGAACCTCAAGGTGACCCGAAACGGGCAGACCCTCGTCCTTCATCCGCACCGCACCAAGGATGTCGCGGATGCGCAGGAGCTCATGGAGCTGCGCCACTTCATCGAGCGGTCGGAGGGGGCGCCTTCGGCAGCGGAGGGGGATGCGGTCCACTGGCTGCTCCTGATCGACCACCATGAAGCCCGGATCTTCCGGTCCGAGATGCGCGACTCGATGCCGCAGCAGATACTGCCGCACGAACCCGAGGACTATTTCCGCCATGCGCACAACTCAAAGGACTTCTCAAGGGGCCAGGAGAAGCCCGATCCGAACAGCTTCTTCGAGCCGGTCGCCCGGGCGCTCCAGTCCGCCGGCAGGATCCTAATCTTCGGCACCGGCACGGGCACAAGCAGCGAGATGGACCAGTTCATCGCGTGGCTGAAGCTCCGCAACCCCGACG
>DATNLY010000204.1:0-8311 GCA_035602635.1 Opitutaceae bacterium
CCCGTCTCGGGCCTGCGCATCCAGATCGACGCCGCCATCAACCCGGGCAACAGCGGCGGGCCGGCCGTGGCCGGCGAATCCATGATCGGCCTGGCCTTCAGCCACCTGGGCGGCGCCGAGAACATCGGCTACATCATCCCCTGCGAGGAGATCGAGCTCTTCCTCCAGGGCGTGGCCAAGGGGCACTACGACGGGAAGCCATCAAACTTCGACGAGCTGCAGACGCTCGAGAACCCGGCGCTGCGAGCGTTCCTCAAGCTGGACAAGGCGGACCACGGCATCGTGATCCACAAGGTCGACAGCGACGACCCGGGCTACCCGCTGAAGAAGTGGGACCTGATCACCAAGATCGGGGACACCGACGTGGACGACCAGGGGATGGTCATGCAGGGCGGAAGCCTCAGGCTCCGGTTCCAGTACCTTATCCAGAAGATCGCGAAGAACGGCACCGTGCCGATGACGGTCGTGCGCGAAAGCAAGCGCATGAGCTTCGACGTTCCCGTCCCGTCCAGCCGCCTGATGCTGGCGTCGGGGCTTGAGGGGGCCTATCCGCCGTATTTTGTCTACGGGCCGATGGTTTTCACCCGGGCGTCGGCGGAATTCATCGGGGGCCTGGCCAACAACGCCGGCTTCATGCAGTCCATGACCTACGGCGGCAGCTCGCTCGTGAAGCGGCGCAGCGACAAGCCGGCGTTTCCCGGAGAGGACCTCGCCGTCATCCCCTCGGCGTTCTTCCCGCACAGGCTGTCCAAGGGCTACAGCAACGAGGTCTCGCGCGCCGTCGTCGCGGTGAACGGGATTCCGATCAGGAACCTCCGCCACCTCGTCGAGGTCCTGCGCGACGCAAAGGCCGAGTTCATGATTTTCGACCTCGACGGCAAGGGTGGCGAAACCCTGGTCTTCCCGCGCAAGGAGATGCTGGCCGCGACGGACGAGATCCTGACCGACAACGGCGTTCGGGCGCAGGCCTCGCCCGACCTGCTGGACGTCTGGCAGTCCAAGGCGGCGCAGTGACTTGCCAAAACGGGCAATTTGCCCACCTTGGGGCAGCATGCACTTCGACAACCTGCAGCCCGGTTTGAGCGAGCCCCTTCCCCGCCTTGACGACGACGATGACGAGGAGGAGGGCGAAACCCCGGCGGAGCCGAGGAAGGGTTCCTCGGTATCCCTGCTGATCCAGAAGCGGTTCCTGAACCAGAGGAGGATCTTCCTCTGGGGGCCGGTGACCGACGAGTCCGCCAAGGACCTGAGCGAGAAGCTCCTCTACCTGGAATCCACCGGGCCCGGCAAGGAGATCATTTTCTACATGAACACGCCCGGCGGCTCGATCACCGCCGGCATGGCGGTCTACGACACGATGAGGCTCGTGTCGTCCCCCATAACCGTCGTCGTGACGGGGATGGCGGCGTCGATGGGCTCGATACTCCTGTGCGCGGCGGCAAAGGGAAAGCGGCTCATATTCCCCCACGGGCGCGTGCTCATCCACCAGCCCCTCATCTCCGGCAGGTTCATAGGGCCGGCGACGGACATCAACATTCAGGCGCAGGAGATGGAGAAGCTGCGCGGCGAGCTTAACCAGATCCTCTCCGACGCTTCCGGCCAGCCGATCGACAAGATCTCCCGCGACAGCGACCGCGACTTCTACCTGAACGCCAAGGAGGCGGTGGCGTACGGGCTGGCGGACAGGATCGTGGAAAAGGTCTGAGGTCCCGGGACCCCGGGGTCCCGCCTCAGGGCGGGGTGTCCAGCGCCTTCCTCTCGGTGGCGCGAATCATTTCCGCCTGCCATTCGGCCGCCTGGGCCGAGTCCCCGGCCGCGAGCGCGACGGTGCGCGCCTCCTGGAGCCATGGGAAGCTGACCGACGGCGGGATCCCGCTGATCGCGAACAGCCTCCGGTAGAGGCCGATGGCCTCGGGCGCCCTCCCGTGGTCGGCGAGGAAGGAGGCGGCCTCCCGGATCAGCGCCCAGTCGCTCGCCGTGGCGCCCGCGGACCGCGCGGCCTCCACAATCACGCCCACCGCCAGCTCCCCCTCCCCCGAGGCCTCGAGCCTGCGCGCCAGCGCAAGTCCCAGCGCAAGGCCGGGAACCCGGCGCATGCCCTCCTTGCCCGCGCCGATCGCCTCGCCCGGCCTGCCCGCCGCGTCGAGCGCGAGCATCCTCCTGATGACCGCATATCCCGCCAGCCTGGGCGGAAGCCCCGAAAGGTCCCCCGACTGCGCGGAAAGCGGCACCGCGAAGGGGCGGTAGAGCGGATCACCCACGAGGATCGACTGCCAGCTGAGGACCGGCAGCGCGTAGTAGGCCGCGTCCGCCAGGTTCTCGCCCCGAGCCAGCGCCTCGACGAGGAGGTCGGGCCTGTGGAGGTACTCAAGGTAGGGCTCAAAGACGTTTCCCACGGTGGCCGTCACGCCCCGCGCCACGAGCGGCCCGCACCATCCCTCGGTATCCGAGCGCAGGGTCTGGGCCGAGAAGCTGTGGATGTGGACCGCGATTGCCCCGGGCGGGAACCGGAAGCCGGGAAGCGCAAAGGGCCCGTCGAGGTCCTGGGCGTACCATCCGAAATAGAGGGCGGGCGCGTCGAAGCGGGCCGCGGAGGGAAGGGTCCCGGGCCCCCGGCTCACCGAGAGGTCGTAGCCAAGGCCCGAGATCGCCGCCGCCGTGGCCTCGAGCCAGCGGTCGCCCAGCTCATGGGGGCCCGCGATGTCCACGTACGCGCGCCCCAGGAGCCCGGTGCGCTCGGCCTGGACGGCGAGGTCCACCAGGCCGAGGGCGTCCCCGGCCGTCGGCCCGTCGAGGCGGGCGACCTCGACCACCTGGGCGCGCTCCGAGTCCGTCGGCTTGGGATTCTTGAAAAGGGGGTTGGGGACGCTCGCGTTGATCGGGTAGTCGGGCTGCGCGAGGAGGCTGAGCTCGGAATCCACAGCCCCGGCGTTGGTGCGGAATTCCGGGTAGTCGGTAAGCGGCTTGACCTCGCGGTAGCGCGCCGGGTCGTGCGCGATACGGAGCGGGACGCCGCGGCACACCACCAGGGCGGCGATCCTTTGCCCGGAGACCGCGTACTTTCGCCGGCCTACGTCGTCGGTCAGGTTCATCGCGATGGCGTCGATCCAGCCCCGCCGGACGAGCTCGTCCTCGAGCGGCTGCCAGACCGAGGCCACGAACTCGCCCCAGGTGATCGTCTCGGACACGGGCATCCTGAGCACG
Source organism: Opitutaceae bacterium (assembly GCA_035602635.1). Classification (GTDB taxonomy): domain Bacteria; phylum Verrucomicrobiota; class Verrucomicrobiia; order Opitutales; family Opitutaceae; genus Palsa-1447. Next base: position 3,205 of record DATNLY010000204.1, read on the forward strand.
ATCACGTTCGCCCGCGGGACCCCGCGGACATCCGCGTAGTGGTCCGCGATCGCCACGGAATCAGGGGCGTCGCCGTTGGCGACCACCACCACCCTGTCGGCGAGGCCCGACCCGCGCGCGCAGGCGGCAAGCGCAAGTGCCGCGGTCAGGGTCTTGGCGATGGGGAGCATGTCGCGGGTTGGTCTGACCCCATTCGTACGTCTTGCCAAGGCCCGGTCGAATCCATTTCCATGCCCTCATGACATGGGTCGTCTGGGCGCTCCTGTCGGCGGCCTTCGCCGGAATCACGGCGATCCTCGCCAAGGTGGGCGTCGAGCGCGTGGATTCGAACCTGGCGACGGCCATTCGCACGACGGTCGTCCTCTTCATAGCGTGGGCGGTCGCTTTCGCGGCCGCACCCGCGGGCCCCCTCGTGCTGCCCGGGCGCCGCACGATGCTTTTCCTGGCGCTTTCCGGTATCGCGACGGGGCTATCGTGGCTCTGCTATTTCCGGGCGCTGCAGCTCGGCGACGCCTCCAGGGTCGCGCCCATCGACAAGCTGAGCGTCGTCTTTGCGATCGTTCTGGCGGGCGTGTTCCTGCGCGAGCGGCTCACGTGGCACCACGTGGTCGGGGGCACGCTGATCGTTGCGGGATCCCTCATCATCGCCTGGAAGGCCCGCTAGCCCGCCGGCGGACCTGCGGCCGGCGTCATGGCCTCCATTCCACGCCCCCAAAGGCGCCGAACCCAAGTGCGGGATATCCGTTCACGGGCTGGTACCTCTCGTTCAGCGCGTTTTCGATCCGCGCCTTGAATGCCAGCGCCGGGCTGACGCGCCATTCGCCGTAGACCCTTGCGACGGTGTAATCGGGGTCGTTGACCGTGAGGAAGTTCTGCGCGTCCACGTCCTGCCGGCCCGCGACGACCTGGACGCCGGCGCCCGCGCTGAAGCCGCCGCCGAAATCGCGCCAGAGGTCCGCGCCCCCGCTGTCGCGCGGGCGCCTGAGGAGACGGGTATGGTCGGTCGTGTCGTTGGCCTCAAGGTAGGTGTAGGTGAAGTGAAGCTCGGCGCCGTCGGGGAGGCTCAGTTTTGCCTCGAGCTCCACCCCCTGCGTGACCGCCCTTCCGACGTTCGCCGTCGTCCCGGGATAAGCGCTGAAGTCGTAGACAATGAGGTCGCGGTAGTCGTTGCGGAACCAGGTGGCGCTGAGCGTGCCCCCATGGCCCGGAAGATACCAGTCGACCCCCGCGTCGCCCCCCCGCGAGCGCTCGGGCCGCAGGCTCGGGTTTCCGACGTAGCCCGTGGAAATGCCGTAGAGCTCAAGGAAGCTCGGCGCGTTGAACCCAGTCCCGAAGCTTGAGCGCAGCTTCACCGAGCGATTCGCGCCGAGCCAGGCAGCTGTCGCACGGCCCGTGATCGAGCTGCCGAACGTGTCAAAGTCGTCGTAGCGCAGGCCTCCCGTGAGATGGAGGGAATCGAACGGATGCCATTCGTCCTCCGCGAACGCCGCGAACAGCGACTGCCTCCGGTCAATCGATCCATATCCGTCGTCCGAGGTCGTCTCGTCCTCCGCCGTGAAGCCGGCGGTGATGCGCTGCCCGTCGAATCCGAGGTAGCTTGCCTGGGCATCGGCGATGCCCCTCCGGTTCTGGACGGTCGTCGTGCTGGAAAAGACGCCCGGCTCCTCGTCGAAAGAAACGTAGCGCCTGTCCTGGCCGCCCACCGTCACGCGCGCGCTCCAGTCGGGCGACGCCCCGAAGTCCGCGAAGACGGTCCCTAGCCAGTTGCCCTCGGTCTCGTGGGCGTAGGGGTCGTTTGTATAGATGTCGCCCGGGTCGCCGAACCTTCCGTCGAAGCCCCGGAGCGTCGCGCCGACGCCGGCCCCCCCCGGCAGGCTGCGGTCGATGCGGAGCACGAAATCGCCGCTGTCGAACGAGTTGTTGGGACGGTCGTTGGCCGTGTGCGAGCCCGACGTCGAGAGCGACCAGTCCCAGCTGTCCCTCGCCCCCTGCGCGTTGAGCGCACCTGAAATCGTCCCAAAGCTGCCGGCCTCGACGGATACTCTTGCCGAAGGCGGGCCCGAGCCCTTCTGGGCCTCGATTGAGACGACCCCGCCCACCGCCTCGCTTCCGTAAAGCGTGCTCTGTGGCCCACGGGCCACCTCGATCGAGTCTGTCGCTCCCAGCCGGGCACCCCCTAGGAAGACAGCGTAGTCGGTGTTGGCGTCGTTAAGGCGGATGCCGTCCACCAGGAAGAGCACTTGGTCGGAATCCGCCCCCCTCATGAAGACGGAAACATCCGATCCGGCAGCGCCGTTTGCGAACGAGGGGGCGCCGGGGACTGCTCCGAGAGCGGCCGCCGGGGACGTGATTTGCTGGCGCTCAAGGTCGGCTGCCGTGATCAGGTCCACGGCCGTCCCCAAGGTCCGGATGTCCGCGGGTGTCCGCGTGGCTATCACGACAAAGGGCTCCAGCGGGCTGCCCGGGTCAGACTGCGAATAGGCGGACGCGGCCAGGGCGGCCGCGAGGATAAGGGACCGGGCCGCGGCGCGGGCCGGCATGAATCTGTGATGCATACGGAATCTTTCTTCACTATTGCGATGAAGTTCTCGCGGGCGGCGCGCGCAACCGCGCCGGGCGAATGAAAACTCCGGGGCAGGTATTCGGACTCCGCATGTGTCCCCCTTCCCGCCGCAGAACGGCCTGAAGGGATTTTCCTCGCCCTTCGCCTTCACCGGGGTGAGAGCCCCCCCGATTGGCTTTGCCCGCGCCGTTGGACGGCGCGGTGATGGGTCTGTGATGCGATACCGCAGCGCAACTGTGGCCGATTCCCACGGCCTTCCCTGAATCCCGGAAACGGGCCAAAGAACACCTGACGTTGGGGATTCCAGCAGGAGCGGAAGTCCAGGCAAGCACAATCATATCAATAAATCCATATTTATTGATATGTACGCTTGCCACGCCCTCAGGCATGGCTTGAATTGCCTATGTCTAGGAATCCGTCCTTAAACCCGCTGTTCCCATGCCCTCACCCGTTGAATCCAGCTCATTTGCCGCCCTGCGCCGGCTGTTCGAGTCGCGGATCGCCGTTCTCGACGGCGCCATGGGGACCATGATCCAGGCCGAGGCCCTGGGGGAGCCCGACTTCCGCGGCACCCGCTTCGCCAGCCATCCGAGGGACCTTAAGGGAAACAACGACCTCCTGTCCCTCACCCGCCCCGACGTGATCGAGCGCATCCACTCGGCCTATTTCGCGGCGGGAGCCGACATCGTGGAGACGAACACCTTCAACTCGACGTCGATCTCGCAGGCCGACTACGGCACCGAGTCGATCGTCGCAGAGCTGAACGGCGCCGCGGCAGCTGTGGCCAGGCGCGCGGCGGACAAGGCCATGGCGATGGAGCCGGGCAGGCCGCGGTTTGTCGCCGGGGCGATCGGCCCGCTCAACCGCACGCTCTCGATGTCGCCCGACGTGAACCGGCCCGACTTCCGCGCCGTCACATGGGACCAGGTCGTCAACGCCTACCTCGTGCAGGCGCGGGCGCTCGCGGCCGGGGGCGTCGATGCCCTGCTCATCGAGACGATCTTCGACACGCTGAACGCAAAGGCCGCCCTCTTCGCGGTCGAGCTCCTGTTCGACGAGACGGGCGTGCGCCTGCCCGTCATGGTGTCCGTGACGATCACGGACGCGTCGGGCCGCACGCTCTCGGGCCAGACGATCGGCGCGTTCTATGCGAGCATCGCGCACGCCAGGCCCTTCTCGGTCGGGATCAACTGCGCCCTGGGCGGCCGGCAGATGAGGCCCTATGTCGAGGAGCTCTCCTCGATCGCGCAGTGCTACACGACCTGCTACCCCAACGCCGGCCTTCCCAACGCCTTCGGCGGCTACGACGAGTCGCCGGCCGACATGGCGGCGGTCCTGGGCGATTTTGCGGCAAACGGCTGGCTCAACATGGTCGGCGGCTGCTGCGGGTCGACCCCACCCCACATACTGGCGATCTCCGACGCCGTCCGCGCGACCAAGCCGCGCAGGGTGCCGGAGCAGCCCGTCGCCATGCGCCTGAGCGGCCTGGAGAGGCTCGTCGTCTCCTAAGGGCGGACGCAATACCCCGATGTCCAACGCCCCCAGGCCCTCCGCCTCGCGGTTCATCGTGATCGGCGAGCGCACGAACATCACGGGCTCGCCCCGGTTCGCGAAGGCCCTGAAGGCCGGCGACTGGGCCGCGTGCCTTGCCATCGCCCGCCAGCAGGTCGAGAGCGGCGCCAACGTCGTCGACATCAATGTCGACGAGGCGCTGATCGACGGCGAGGCCACCATCGTCAAGTTCCTCAACCTGATCGCCGCGGAACCCGAGATCTGCCGCGTTCCCGTCATGATCGACTCCTCGAAATGGAGCGTCCTTGAGGCCGGCCTGAAGTGCGTGCAGGGAAAGGGCATCGTCAACTCGATCTCGCTCAAGGACGGCGAGGCCGAGTTCCTGAGGAGGGCCAAGCTCATCCTGCGCTACGGTGCGGCCGCCGTCGTGATGGCGTTCGACGAGAAGGGCCAGGCCGCCACGCGCGACGAGAAGGTCCGGATCTGCACGCGCGCCTACGGCCTCCTCACGCAGGTCATCGGCTTCCCCCGCGAGGACATCATCTTCGACCCCAACATCCTGACGGTCGCCACCGGGATCGAGGAGCACAACAACTATGCCGTCGACTTCTTCGAGGCCACGAGGGTCATCAAGGCGACGCTGCCCAACGCAAAGGTCTCGGGCGGCGTCTCGAACGTCTCGTTCTCCTTCCGGGGAAACAATCCCGTGCGCGAGGCCATGCACGCGGTCTTCCTCTACCATGCGATCGAGGCCGGCCTCGACATGGCGATCGTCAACGCGGGCATGCTCGGCGTCTACGCCGAGCTGCCGAGGGACCTCCTCGAGCGCGTCGAGGACGTCATCCTGAACCGGCGCCCCGACGCCACGGAGCGCCTGGTCACATTTGCCGACGGCCTCAAGGCCTCGCAGGGCGGCGCGTCCAGGATCGAGAGCAAGGAGGACCTCTCCTGGCGCGACGCAAGCGTCGAGGAGCGCCTCTCCCATGCGCTGGTCAAGGGGATCGACGCCTACGTCGAGAGGGACACGGAGGA
>DATNLY010000209.1:0-4618 GCA_035602635.1 Opitutaceae bacterium
GGAGGGTTCCTGTGCACCTCGCCTCCCTTCGCGATCCACGCCCCCTCGCGCCCCATCTTCACGGCGGCGATCACGCCGTGGGTGGCGAGCTCCCTCGCAAGCGCCTCATAGTCTTCTCCGCGGCCGGGGTACATGGCGCGGATCTCGTCCTCGTTCGCAAACACGATGTCGATCCCGTGGCCGAACTGCCCGAACATCCAGTCGCGCCACGCGTTGACCACCTCGAACGCCGACAGGTCGAGGCTGATCGTGCATCCCGCGGCCCGCGCGGCGTTGAGCACGGCCTCGCACAGCTCGTGGTTGAACACGAGGTAGCCCTCTATGTGGGCGTGGCGGGCGCCGCGAAAGTCCTCCACGGAAATCTCGGCCGGCGAGAGCGTCATCGCCGCTCCGAGGCTGGTGCGCATGGTGCGCTGGGCGTCGGGCGTGACAAGGGCGAGGCAGCGCGCGTTTGCGCCGCTTCCGTGCTTGAAGCGGGACACGTCGACGCCCGCCTTGGCAAACCGCTCGACATAGGCCCTTGCCAGGCTGTCGGCCCCCAGCTTGCCGACAAAGGCGGTCCTCAGCCCAAGCCGGGCGGCGTTGAACGTGGCGTTTGCCGCGGACCCGCCGGTCGCATAGGCGGGCGGGGAGCCCAGGAGCGTGAGTATGCGGCCCATCTCGGCATCGTCCACGAGGACCATGCCGCCCTTCTCGCCCGGGACCCCGGCAAGGAACGACTCGGGGACCTGTGCCACGAGGTCCGTGATGGGGGAGCCGACCCCCACCATGTCGATTTCGGGCGAGGTCCGGGTCATCGGCGCGTCATTCACCCACCGTGATGCTGGTCGCCAGCAGCGGCTCCTCGTCAATCTCGATCAGGATCGAGTATTCGCCGGGCCGCTGGAAGCTGAGGTTGCGTATGTCGTTTATGAGGTTGATCCGCGCGAGCGGCCCCTGGGACTCAAAGGGCCGGTCGATGAGCGGCTTGGGGTCGGTCGGGTCCAGGCCCATCGAGATCCTCATCCGGTGCGGGCCCGCGGAGACGTCGGTCAGGGTCATGAACCAGACCATGTGGGGATGCACGACCGGGAAGCGCAGAGCCTTGATGTTCGAGAAGACGCCCAGGATCGTGTGCTTGCCGGTCCCGGGGTCGATGTGGACCCCGTCGCAAAGCAGCCATGCCAGGAGCTGGGGCTTGGAATTCACGTTCTTCTGGTCCACATCGCGAGTTGGAGGTGGGCCGCCGCCATCGGCAAATCATTTTGCGCCGAAAGGGCGGGGCTGCCATGATGGGGCATGTTCAATTCGCTGGCGCAATACCCCCACTGGTTCGTCGTCGCGTGCGCGGTGGTCGCGGCCGCCCTTGTCCTCTGGCTGATCGTAAAGCTGCTCAAGGCGGCCCTTTGGATCCTGATCTTCGGGGTCGTCGCGGTCGCCGTCTGCGCGGGCGTCTGGCTCCTGCTGAGGTAGGGCGGGGGACGCCGGATTGCCTGAAGAATCTTGCGCGTATTGGGCGGTGACGTTTATCCCTCACGGATGAAATACATCTTCGTGACGGGCGGAGTGGTTTCTTCGCTGGGAAAGGGGCTGACAGCGGCGGCGCTTGGCGCGCTGCTGGAGCTGCGGGGCCTCACCGTCCGGATACAGAAGTTCGACCCCTACCTGAACGTGGATCCCGGGACGATGAGCCCGTTCCAGCACGGGGAGGTCTACGTGCTCGAGGACGGCGCCGAGACGGATCTCGATCTCGGTCATTACGAGAGGTTTACAAGCGGAAGGCTGTCGAGGCTCAACAGCCTGAGCTCCGGGCAGATCTACGAGAGCGTGATCCAGAAGGAGCGGCGCGGGGTGTACCTGGGCAAGACTGTGCAGGTGATCCCGCACGTGACCAACGAGATAAAGGAGCGGATCTACGCGGGCGGCAAGGATGTGGACGTCCTCATCACGGAGATCGGCGGGACGACGGGCGACATCGAGGGCCTCCCTTTCCTGGAGGCCATGCGCCAGTTTGCCCTGGAGATGAAGCCGAAGGACGTGGTCTTCATCCACGTCACGCTTGTCCCGTTCCTGGCCGCGGCGGGAGAGCTCAAGACCAAGCCGACCCAGCAGTCGGTCGCAAAGCTGCGCGAGATCGGGATCCAGCCCCACGTCCTTGTCTGCCGGTGCGACCACCCGCTCGACACGGATCTCCGCGACAAGCTGAGCATGTTCTGCAACGTGCCCGTGAAGGCGGTCATCGAGTGCCGCGACGTCGACAGCTCGATCTACCAGCTGCCGCTGGCCCTGCAGAACGAGGGGATGGACCAGCTCGTGCTCGACCTGCTCGGATTCAAGATCCCGGCGCCAAAGAGGAACATATGGGTCGATATCGTCCGCCGGATCCTCCAGCCGAAGCACGAGGTGACGATCGGGGTCGTGGGCAAGTACATCGAGCTCCAGGACGCCTACAAGTCGGTCTACGAGTCGATCACGCATGCCGGCATCGCGAACACGTGCGCCGTGAACGTGCGCCGGATCGACGCGGAGGACCTTGAGAAGAAGGGCGGCCTGGCGCTCCTGAAGGGGCTCGACGGAATACTGGTACCAGGCGGGTTTGGCGACCGGGGGACGGAGGGCAAGATTGCGGCGGCAAGGTACGCCCGCACGCGGGGGATCCCCTATTTCGGACTGTGCCTGGGGCTGCAGATCGCGGTCATCGAGATCGCGCGCAACGTGCTCAAGCTCCCCGGGGCGGACAGCACGGAGTTTGACGCCAAGTGCGCGGATCCGGTCATCAACCTGATGGAGGAGCAGAAGGCCATCACCGACAAGGGGGCGACCATGAGGCTCGGAAGCTATGATTGCGCGCTGATCCCCGGCTCGCTGGCGGCAAAGGCATACGGCGCGACCCGGATCCGCGAGCGGCACCGGCACCGCTTCGAGGTGAACAACGCCTACGTCAAGCGGCTCGAGAAGGCCCTGGTCTTCAGCGGGATAAACCCGCAGCGCAACCTGGTTGAAATCATCGAGCTCAGGGGCCACCCGTGGTTTGTCGCGGTGCAGTTCCATCCCGAGTTCCAGTCAAAGCCCAATCGCGCCCACCCCCTGTTCGCGGCGTTCATTGCCGCGGCGATCCGGCACCGGCCGGCGGGGCGCACGGGGGCCCGGAAGGGCGGCAGGTCATGAAGATCTTCAACCCTGCGAAGCTGCTCCTCATCTCGGGCCCCTGTTCGCTCGAGAGCGAGGGCGTCTGCCGGGCGGTCGCCGGCGCGCTCGTCAAGCTAGGCAAGGCCCACCCGGAGCTGACGATCGTTTTCAAGGGCTCCTTTGACAAGGCGAACCGGACGTCGGTGACCGGCCCGCGAGGTACCGGGCTCAAGGATGGCCTCGCGCTGCTTTCGCTCGTCAGGAGTGAGTTCGGGTTTCCGGTCCTCACCGACGTCCACGAATGCGCCCAGGTTGGGCCCGTCGCCGAGGTCTGCGACGTCCTGCAGATCCCGGCGTTCCTGTCCAGGCAGACCGACCTCCTGCTTGCGGCCGCCGCGACCGGAAGGACGGTCAATGTGAAGAAGGGACAGTTCCTTTCGCCTCAGGACATGGAGCACGTGACAGGCAAGCTGAAGAAGGGGGGGGCCAAGGAGATTTGGCAGACGGAGCGGGGGACGACCTTCGGGTACCAGAACCTTGTCGTCGACATGCGCTCGTTCCCCATCATGCGGCGCAACGGATTCCCGACGGTTTTTGACGTGACGCACAGCGTGCAGCTGCCCGGCGCCGCCGGGGGCAAGAGCGGCGGCCAGCGCGAATTCGCCGCGCCGCTTGCCTTGGCCGCTCTCGCGGCGGGCGCCGACGGCCTCTTCATCGAGACACACCCCGACCCGGGGAGCGCGCTGAGCGACGGCCCGAACATGATACCGCTGAAGGAGCTCCCGGGCCTCGTCGCCGGGTGCATCGCCGTCTGGAAGACCGTGCGTTCCCTGCGTGGCCCCTGAGGCCGCATCCCGCCGCAGGCTGCGGGGTTGACCGCATCCGCCCGGGCACCCACGATTTGACGCCAACAAAACCCTGATGGATACCTTCCTGATCGACGTGCCCATTCCTTCCATGGGCGCGACCGTGAACGAGCTGACCGTCATCTCCCTAAAGGTCCAGGCCGGCGCCCGCGTGACCAAGGGCCAGAAGATCGGCGAGCTGGAGAGCGACAAGTCGATCTTCGACTTCGAGTCGCCGTGCGACGGCACCGTCCGCGCCGTCCATGTGAGGCCCGGGGACGTGAAGGCCTCCGGCGCGGCCTTTCTTCAGGTCGAGACTTCCGACGCCAGCCTCCAGCACCTGAGGAGCAGGCAGGGCCACGCCACGCCGGCCGTGGCCGCACCCTCGGCGCCGGCCCCCGCGGCGGTCTGGACCCCGAGGGCGACCAAGCTGGCCCTGGAGGCCGGGCTGGACCCCGCTAAGCTGACCGACATCGAGGCGACGGGCCCGGGCGGGAGGGTTTCAGGCGACGACGTCGCCCGCTACCTAGAGAAACGCCGGCCATGACCGCCGCGAAAACGACGTCGGCGGACACCGTTTGCATTGCGGGCGTGGGTTTTGCCGTGCCGAGGAACATACGCGCCAACAGCGAGATCCTGAAGGCCTTCCCGAACAGGACGGAGGA
>DATNLY010000237.1:0-3744 GCA_035602635.1 Opitutaceae bacterium
TGGTCCCCGCAGACGCTCCTCATCTACAGCATCCGGTTCACGGATATCATGCCGGGCTCCCTGGCCGAGAAGGCGGGCCTGCGCGTTGGCGATCATCTCCTGGCCGTGGATGGGAGGCCCGTCCTCGGCATTAGGCAGGAGGACTTCACCGCGATCATGACCCGCACCACGATCGCCGGTGAGACGATCGCCTACGGGTTCACGATCGAGCGGGGCCTCTTCCGCAAGCGGATGACCTTTGTCATGAGGATCCGGCTCTTGCCGGCCGGCACGCCGGCGCCGCCGCCTGCCGTCGCTCCGCCAGCCTCCTAGGCCGGCTGAGCCGCGGCCGGCCGCTACTGCGTCTCGTCCTCCCGCATCTTGAAGGCCATCTGGACGGTCTCGCTCCTGCCGTCGGGCCGGGCCCCGATGGAGCGCGTCTGCCGGCACGCCTCCACCACCGAGCGGTCGAACTCGGCGTTCCCCGAGGACTCCCTGATCCTGACCTGCGATATCTCGCCATTGGCCGCGACGAGGAACTCGACATGCGCGACCAGGCTGTCGCTCACGCCCTCGGGCGGCACGTGGTTCTCCTTGATCCGCGCCTTGAGGAGCGCAAAGTAGGCGTCGAGGAGGCTGCCCTCCTCCCGCGTGAGGGCCTTTCCGCCGGCGCCCCCCTCCTTGTTTTCCGTGGATCCCCCGACCACGCCCTCGCGGATCCCCTCGGCGTCGATGTGCGAGACCCTTGCGGCGGCCTGCTGCTTGGCCATCCGCTTCTGCTCGGCTTCCTGCGCCTTCTTGTAGTTGGCCTCGAGGCGCGCCTCGCGCCGCGCCTCCACCCGCTTCAGGTCCGCGACGAGGTCCGGGACCTTCTTCGGCTTTGCCGGCGCGGGCACCGCCTCGGGCGCGGGCTGGATCGGCGAGGCGGGGGCGACCGGCGCGGGCTCGCGGGGCGCCGCGGGCACGGCCGGCACCTTGATCCCGCCGACGCTCCCGAGCGCGGGCGCCACCCTCGCCCCGTAGTTGTCCCCCGCCCCGGCGACGAGCTCGAAAACCCTTGGGGCGTCCGTGGGCACGCTGCTCGCCGCATAGCTGAAGAAGAAGACGAGAAGGATCGCCGCCCCGTGCACCAGCACGGAGAGTCCATACGCGGAGGGCGACTGCGCGCTCATCTTTGGGCGCTCTGGGTGTCGAACGTGAACCTGAGGAGGTTCGCCTTCTTGAGCTCGTCCATGAGCTCCACGATCTTCTTGTAGGGCACGTTCGCGTCGCCGCGGATCCGGATGACGGGAGGCTTGGTCTCCGTGGCGTAGACCGCGAGGCGGCTGCGGAGCTCGGCGGTCCCGACGGGCGCCATGGCCTCGTCGATGTAGGTATTGCCCCTGGCGTCTATCGAGATGGCCACGAAATGGGTGCCCTTGTCTGGCTTCTGCTGCGCGCTCTTCGACTCCGAGGGCAGCGTGACCGGGATCGTCTGCTCCTGGGAGCTCTGGGTCGTCGTGATCATGAAGATGATCAGCAGCGTGAACCCGAGGTCTATCAGGTTCGTCACGTTGAGCTCCGCAATCGGGTGGGACTGCCGGGGTCTCCTGAATGTCCTGGCCATGGTCGTGCGCGCCCGCGGGGTTACCTTGACTCGAGCTCGATCCGATCGGCGAGCGAGCTCGCGTAGTTCTCGAGCTCCGTGATGAGCCTCTTCGTCATCGCGAACAGCATGTTGTAGCCGAAGAGCGACGGGATGGCGACGAGCAGCCCGGAGATCGTGGTCAGCAGCGCCGCCGAGACGCCCGGGGCGAGCGTCTGGATGCTGGCCGTCTGCTGGACGGAGACGGCGCTGAAGGCGTCCATGACGCCCCAGACCGTGCCGAGGAGCCCGAGGAACGGGGCGCCCGAGACGATGGACGCGAGGAAGACCATGTTGGACTCGTAGCGGAGCGTCTGGCGCGCGAGCGCCCGCTGGATCGCGTTCTCCGCGTGCTCGAGCCGGAAGCGCGGATCGTTCACCCCCCTCTCCTTGGCGATCGCCGCGGCCCTCCAGTAGGCCTCGACGGCGTCCGTGAAGAGGTCGGCGTAGGGTATGTCGCGCCGGCCCTTGATGGACTCGGGCAGGTCCAGCATGACCTTCTGGTCCCTGAGGTGGCGCTCGAACGAGAGGTTCAGCCTGCGCAGCGCCGCGAGCTCGTTCCTCTTCCCGAACATGACCGCCCAGGCGATGATGCTGAACACCGCCAGCCCTCCCGTGATCATCTGCCCCACGGGATCGCAGTGCTCGAACACTTCCACGATGTTGGCAAACGCGAGGACGGGGGCGAGAGGCGCGGACATGGCCCCAACCGTTGTGGGAATTTTCGAATTCGTCCAATTGAAACCAAACCTTCCTCGCCAAAGGGCGCCGATTGCCCCAAACTGCCGTCCCAATGGTATCCAAGGCAAAGCGCACCGGCAAACTCATCTCGTTCGAGGGCTCCGAGGGCAGCGGCAAGACCTCCCAGATCGCCCGCCTCGCCGGGAGGCTCCAGGGCCTCGGCCGGAGCGTGGTCACCGTGCGCGAGCCGGGCGGCACCGAGATCGGCGAGCAGGTCCGCAACATCATCGTCCACAATTCCAGGGGCGACGAGATGTGCCCGGAGACCGAGCTCCTGCTCTTCGCGGCCTCGAGGGCGCAGCTCGTGCGCGAGGTGATCGCGCCCGCCCTGCTGAAGGGCGCGATCGTGCTGAGCGACCGCTTCCTGGACTCCTCCACGGTCTACCAGGGGATCGGGCGCAAGCTGGCGGCCGACCCCGTGAGCAAGATCAACCTCTTCGCCGTCGGGAGCGTGATGCCGGACCTGACGATCGTCATCGACGTGCCGACCCGGGTCGGCCTCGCGCGGATCCGCCAGCGCGCCTCCGACCTCCCCGACCGGATGGAGCGCGAGAACATCGATTTCTACGACAAGATCCGCGAGGGCTACCTCGTGCTCGCCAAGGGCATGCCGGGGCGGTTCGTTGTCGTCGACGGCCAGAACGACGAGGCCGAGACGGAGAAGAGGATCTGGGAGGCGGTCAAGTCCCGGATCGCCTGATGACCCACGCCGCGGTCCCCTGGCCGCCCGCGCTGGCGGGCACCCCCGCCGTGGAGGTGATCGAGAGGGCCGTGGGCCGCGGGCGCCTCTCGCACAGCCTCCTGCTTGCGGGCGACGACCCGGAGGGCCTCTCGGCGGCCGCCCTGGCTCTGGCCGACCGCATCCTGAACCGGGGCGGCCCCGGGACCGCGACGTACCCCCCCGACCGCCATCCCGACTGCTTCCAGGTGCGCCCCGGGGGCAAGTCGCGCACGATCACGGCCGACGCGGTGCGCGCCCTCGTGGGCCGCGTGAACGTGGCGGCGACCGTGTCCCGGCACAAGGTCGCCGTGTTCCACGAGGCGGACCGCATGAACGCAGCGGCGGCGAACATCCTGCTGAAGACGCTCGAGGAGCCGCCGTCCGGCACGACGATCGTGCTCCTGACCGGCCGCCCGCACGCCCTGCTGCCGACGATCCGCAGCCGCACGCTCCACTTCCGCTTCCCGGGAATGGCCTCCGAGCTCCAGGTCGAGGGCTGGGAGGCCTGGATCGGCGACTACCGCTCGTGGCTCGGGCGCCTCGGCCAGGGCGTGGCGGGCGCCCGCGCGGCGGCCGACAGCGTCTTCGGCCTCTACGGGCTCGTGGCCCGCTTCGGGACGATCCTGGACAGGGCCTCGGGGGCGGAGGGCGTGCGACGCAAGGCGACCCTGCCGGAGGG
>DATNLY010000241.1:0-5896 GCA_035602635.1 Opitutaceae bacterium
TCTGTCGTTCGTGGATGAGGCGGTCAGCAGGGGGGCGGCGGCGATCGTGGCGCAGAAGCTTCCCGCCCATCCGCCCGGCAAGGTCACGTTCGTGCAGGTGGCCGACGCCCGCGTCATCCTCGCCCGCGTGGCGCAGCGGTACTACAAGTTTCCCGACCGCGCGCTCACCGTGACGGGCGTGACCGGGACGAACGGGAAGACCACGGTCGCGCACCTTATCCGGCACTTCCTGAACGGAACCGAGCGCGTCGGCCTCTTGGGGACCATCAGCTACGACCTGGGGGCGAGGACGGTGCCCTCTTTCCGGACAACGCCGGAGGCCCTCGACATATTCGGCATGCTCGCGCAGATGCGCGACGCCGGGTGCCGCAACGCCGTCATGGAGGTGAGCTCGCACGGGATAGCCCAGCAGCGCGTGCTCGGCCTTGAGTTCGGGGCGGCCGTTTTCACGAACCTGACGCGCGACCACCTCGATTTCCACGGATCCCTCGAGTCCTACTTCGAGGTCAAGTCCCGGCTGTTCACGGGGGCCGTGGGCCCCGTTCCCCGGGTGGCCGTCGTCAACATTGACGATGCCTGCGGCGAGCGGCTTGCGGCGACGATCGCGGCCGGGACGCCGGCCGCGCGCCTTGTCACGTTCGGCGAGAACCCCCGGGCGGACGTCCGCGCGCTGGACGTCGTCCTGAACTTCACCGACACGGCGTTCCGGCTGGCCTGGCCGGGAGGGTCGGCCGCGGTGGCGTCCCCGCTCGTGGGCCGCTACAATGTCTCCAACGTCCTTGCGGCGGCGGCGACGGCCTGGGCCCTGGGGCGCGACCCTTCGGCCTTCCTCAGGAGGCTTCGAGAATTCAAGGGGGTGCCGGGCCGGATGGAGCGGATCGAGGAGGGGCAGCCCTTCAACGTGCTTGTCGACTACGCGCACACGGACGACGCGCTCCGCAACGCGCTCGGGATGCTCCGGGCGATAACGCCCGGCCGCCTGCTGGTCGTCTTCGGGTGCGGCGGCAACCGGGACCGGACCAAGCGCCCGAGGATGGTCCAGGCCGTGCAGGAGATCGCCGACTTCGCCTTCGCCACCGCCGACAACCCAAGGGGCGAACCGCTCGAGCGGATATTCGCCGACATGAGGGAGGGCGCAGTCGATCCCTCGAGGATCACGTGGGTCGACGACCGCCGCCGGGCCATCAGCCTTGCCCTCGACGCCGCAAGGGCGGGGGACAGCCTGCTCATCGCCGGCAAGGGGCACGAGGGCTACCAGGAGTTCGCCGACACGGTCGTCCCCTTCGACGACCGGCAGGTGGTGCGCGAATTGATCGGCGTGAAGGCGCTGCGCCCCTGATGCCGCACTTCGACCCAGGCAATCTTTCCTCGTGGACCGGGGGGCGCTGGTCGGGGCGCCCCGCGTCCGCGCCGGCCGGGTTCTCGGTCGACTCGCGGCGGCTGTCGGTCGGACAGGCCTTCGTGGCCCTGCGGACCGACCGCCGCGACGGCCACGATTACCTGGGAGCGGCCCTGGAGGCGGGGGCGTCCGCCGCGATCGTCTCGCGGGAGGATCCCCGGGTCCCGCTCGCCCAGCTTGTCGTGCGCGACCCCCTCGCCGCGCTGCAGGCCGTCGCCCGCGAGCACCGCAGGACATTCAAGGGAGCGGTCGCGGGGATCACGGGCAGCGCGGGCAAGACTTCGACCAAGGAACTCCTCGCAGCCCTGCTCGGCGGGGAGGCCGGCGCCGTCCTCGCGACGGAGGGCAACCTCAACAACCAGATCGGGGTGGCCCTGACGCTGACCCGGATCGATCCGGCGACGCACAGGTTCGCCGTCCTCGAGGCCGGGATCAGCACCCCGGGCGAGATGGGGACGCTCGCCGGCATGATCGATCCGGACATCGTGATCATCACCCTTGTGGGCCCGGCGCACCTGGCCGGCCTCGGGGGCCTGGACGAGGTGGCCCGGGAGAAGGCGGCACTGGCCGGGCCCCTCAGGAAGGGCGGAACCTGCATCTTTCCAAGCTCATGCGAGCGCTACGCGGCGTTCCGCGCGATCGGGCCGGCGCGCAGCCTGGTCGTCGAGCCATCCACCGGGCTTGACGGCCGCGGGCCGCCGGAGGGGCGCGCCCGCTTCGTCGCGACCCATGCCGCGGGGTCGACGAGGGTCACGGTCGCCTTCGGCCCGCCCCCGCCGGTCGCCGTGGTCCTGCCCCGCGTCACCGACGGGATGGCCCAGAACGCCGCGATGGCCGTCTGCGCCGCGATCCTGCTCGGGGTGCGCAGGGACGAGGTCGAGGGCAGGCTGCGCTCGTGGCGGCCGCCCCATCTCAGGGGGGAGTGGACGATGTCGGAGGGCCGCAGGCTCTACCTTGACTGCTACAATGCCAACCCGGCCTCGATGGCGGACGCGCTCGCGGCCTTCTGCGCCGTCGCGCCCCGCGACGAGCCGCGGCTCTTCGTCATAGGCGGCATGGAGGAGCTCGGGACCGAGGCGGCGCGCTATCACCTCGAGCTGGGAAGGTCCCTTGCACTCAGGGAGGGCGACCATCTGGTGGCCATAGGCGGGCATTCCGGGGAAGTCCGGCGCGGGGCGCTCGAGGCCGGGGCCGATCCCGGCCAGGTGGAGGTTGCCGAGTCGATCGACCCCCTGGCCTCGAGGCTGGCCGCGTTCCGGGGCTCTGTGTTCGTCAAGGGAAGCAGGCGCCACGGCCTGGAGCGGGCCTTTTCCGGGCGTGAGCAAGCGGAGGCGCCCCATGCTTAGCTACCTCTACAACTACGACCGGTTCTTCGGCCCGCTTCGCATCCTGCGCTACATCACGGTCCGCACGCTCCTCGCCGCGGGCACGGCGGCCCTCATCGGCTTCATCATCGGCCCGTGGGTGATCGCGCACCTGCGCCGGCTGAAGTTCGGCCACCACTACGACGACGACCGCACCGGGGACCTTGCGGGCCGCTTTGACAAGAAGAACACGCCGACCATGGGGGGGCTCCTGATCTTCGCATGCGTGTTCGGAAGCACCGTCCTCTGGGCGGCCCCGAACATCTGGGTCGTCGTCGCCCTGTTCGTCTACACGGCCCTGACGGCGGTGGGATTCAGGGACGACTACCTCAAGGTGGTGCGCAAGAACCGCCACGGGATCTCCTCGGGAGCGAAGATCCTCTGGCAGAGCGTGACGACCGTCCTCGCGCTCCTCGCGCTCCTCATGCACCCGGCGAGCGCGGAGAAGATCCGGGAGCTGTGGGTTCCCTTCGTCAAGCATCCCGTGCTCGCCAGCATGCCGGTCGCCGGACTCGCGATTTTCGTCTATCTCTGGATCGTCGGGTTCTCGAACGCGATCAACCTCACCGACGGCCTCGACGGGCTTGCGATAGGATGCACGATCACGGTCGCGCTGACCTACGGGATCATGGCCTACGCGGCCGGCAACTCGAAGGTCGCCGATTACCTTCTGATCAGCTTCGTGCCCGGCACGGGCGAGCTCACCGTCGTCTGCGGGGCGCTTGTCGGCGCCGGCATCGCGTTCCTCTGGTACAACTCCCATCCGGCGGAGCTCTTCATGGGGGACACCGGGTCGCTCGCGATAGGCGGCCTGATCGGCATCATCGCCTTCATGGTCCAGCAGCCGCTGACGCTCATCATCGTCGGCGGCGTGTTCGTGTGGGAGGCGGCGTCGGTCGTCATCCAGGTGGGGTTCTTCAAGTACACGCGCCGGCGCACCGGGGAGGGCAGGCGCTTTTTCCTCATGGCGCCGATACACCACCACTTCCAGAAGCAGGGATGGCCTGAGACGAAGGTCGTGCTCCGTTTCTGGATACTGTCGTTCATCTTCGCCCTGGCCGGGCTGAGCACCCTCAAGATCCGCTGACCCGTGCCCATGGAGATCCCAACATTCATCCGCAGGCGGATTGACAGGACGGTGGCGGTCCTGGGGGGCGGCGTGAGCGGCGAGGGGGCCGTCGCGCTCCTGTCCAGGCTTGGCGCCTCGGCCGCGGTCTACGACCAGAACGGGGCCGAGTTCACGGCAGAGGCCGCGCGCACGCACGGCCTGGTCGTGTTCTCCCCGGGATTCCCCCCGAGTCACCCGTGGCTGGCCATCGCGCGCGACTGCGGGTGCATGTGCGTCGCGGAGCTCGACTTTGCGTCCATCTTCTGGCGCGGCAGGATCCTCGCGGTCACTGGGACGAACGGGAAGACGACCCTCACGGAATTCCTGGCCCACGCCCTCGGGCGAGCCGGCAGGCGAGCTATTGCCGCGGGCAACATAGGGATCCCCTTCACCCGGGTCGTCGCCGACGAGGATGGGGGAGCGCCGGAGACGATCGCCGTCTGCGAGGTGAGCTCGTACCAGGCCGAGCAGCTCGGCCATTTCTACGCCGACGGCCTCCTGTGGACGAACTTTGCCGAGGACCACCTCGAGCGCCACCCGGACACGGGCGCCTATTTTGCAGCCAAGTGGATCCTGGTCATCCGCACCGCCCCCGGCCGCCTGTTTGTCGGGAGCTCGGTGGAGCGCGAGGGAGCTCGGCTCGGCCGGCCGCTTCCTCCGGGCTCCTGCGTCGCGACCGAGGGGCAGGCCGCCGATCCCGGGCTCGAGGGAACGCCCTTCTCCACCTATCCTCAGAGGGAGAACTTCATCCTCGCGGCCGCGTGGTGGCGCTCCGAGGGCCTCGACGAGGCGGCGCTCTACGGCGCCGCCCGGAGCTTCCGGGTCGGCCGCCACCGCCTCTGCAGGGTGGCCGCGATCGACGGCGTCTCGTATTGGAACGACTCCAAGGCCACCAATTTCCACGCCGTCGAGGCCGCGCTTGCCGGCTTCGGGGCCCCGGTCGTGCTGATCGCGGGCGGCCGGTCCAAGGGCGGGAACCTCGCGGGGTTTGTGGGCAGGATAGCCGCGCGCGTCTCCCACGCGGTCCTCATCGGGGAGACCGGCCCGGCCCTCGCGGCGGCCTTCGAGCAGTGCGGGGTTCCCCATTCGGAGTGCGCGGGCATCGACGAGGCGGTTCGCCTGGCGGCGGGTGCAGCGCCCTCCGGGGGCGATGTCGTTCTCAGCCCGGGCTTCTCGAGCTTTGACATGTTCCGCAACTACGAGGACCGCGGCGACCGCTTCGAGCAGGCCGTATCCGAGCTGCGCGCGGCCCGAGTTTGACATGGCTTTGGACACCGCAAACGACAACCTTACATTAGCTCGATGAATTGACGCTTCTCCCATGAAAATAATAAAGATCCTAGGAATCGCGGCGGGGCTTCACGCGCTCGCCCTCATTCTCATTTTCGCCAACCCGGGCTGCAGCTACACCAAGGCGGCAGGCCCCGACGGGCAGCCCGACGCCGGGTCGCCGATCTCCGCGGCCCCCGAGGCCGGGCAGGCCGGCGCTCCCCAGCCCGCTGCCACCAAGCCCGTGGTCATCCGCTACAGCCCGACCCGGCCGGGGACGCCCGTGGCCTCCGCCCTTGAGGCGCAGCCCGTCTCCGGCGTGACGCCTGCGACGACCTACAAGGTGGTCAGGGGCGACAGCCTCTGGAGCATCGCCGCGAGCAACCATCTGACCAAGGCGGACCTCGCGGCCGCCAACAACCTGAAGTCGACGTCGGTCCTCCACATCGGCCAGAAGCTGATCATCCCGGCCAAGACGGCCCCTGCCGCGGCCCCGATGGCGGGCGCGGGCGCCGCAGCCGCCGCCCCGGAACCGGCGGAGAAGCCTTCCGGCGAGACCCTCAGGCACACCGTCAAGCCCGGCGAGACGCTGGGCGGGATCGCGCGCAAGTACGGCGTGCGCCAGGGGGACATTGCGGTGGCGAACAACATCACCGACCCCAGGAGGATCCAGCCCGGCCAGGAGCTCGTCATTCCCGCGAAATCCTCGGGAGGAAAGCAGGCCGCGGGGGCCAGGCCGCAGGGCGCCGCGGAGGC
>DATNLY010000285.1:0-4202 GCA_035602635.1 Opitutaceae bacterium
GCACGATCGACAACCTTTCCGAGGGCGCCAGCGCGCAGCAGCTCGGCCGGGCGGCGCTCCTCCTCGGCGTGGAGCTCGGGCGGCGGGAGAGGCAGCCCGTGCGTTCCGACGCCCCGGCGTGGCCGTCCGCGCACGGGGACCGCATGCCGCTGCCCTCGCTGGACGAGCTGTTCGAGGGCTTCCGCGTGCCGGAGATGGCCTGTGAGCGCGAGATCGGGGGCCGCAGCCTTTGAACTCAGACGGCCAGCCTCCCGTGGTCGGCTGGCCGGATCATCGCGGCCTCGTCGACATGGGAGGCGACCCCTGGAGGATCAAGGACGCCTGCGAGGGGACGATCATCTTCGGGGGCACCGGGTCCGGAAAGACCTCGGGCAGCGGGCGCGCGCTCGCGACCTCGTTCCTGGCGGCGGGCTTTGGCGGGCTCGTCCTCTGCGCCAAGCCGGACGAGCCCGGGCTCTGGCGCCGGTACGCAGAGGAGACGGGGCGGGAGTCGGACCTCATGATGTTCGGGCACGGGGAGCCGTGGGCGTTCAACTTCATGCGGCACGAGACGCTCCGCTCCGGCGCGGGGGCCGGCCTGACCGAGAACCTCGTCAACCTCTTCATGGAGGTCGCCTCCATCGGCTCCGGGGGCTCCCACGCGCGGGGCGGCGACCCCTTCTGGGAGCGCGCGATGAGGTCCCTTGTGCGCAACTGCGCGGACGTGCTCCTCATGGCCGGCGAGGCCGTCACGCTCCACGCGATGTCCGAGGTGATCCGCACCGCGCCCACCGAGGCGGCCCACCTCGCCTCGCGGGAGTGGAGGGCGCAGTCCGCGTGCTGCCGGCGGCTCGACGCGGCCAGGGAGCGGGCCCTCGGGACATCCTGGGCCGTCGACTGCGCCGAGGTCTCCGGCTACTGGCTCGGCCATTTTCCGACGCTCGGCGAGAAGACGCGCGGGAGCATCGTGGCCATGTTCTCGACGCTCGCGGAGGCCCTCATGCGCGGGAAGATGAGGGAGCTCTTCTGCGAGGGGACAAACCTCTCCCCCGCCGACGTCCTCGCGGGCAGGATCGTCGTCGTCGACCTGCCGGTGAAGGAATGGTCCGAGGTCGGAAGGATGGCGGCCGTCCTCTGGAAGTACTGCCTCCAGAAGGCCGTCGAGAGGCGCACCGACAACGCGGGCTCGCAGGGGCGCCCGCTCTTCATCTGGGCCGACGAATGCCAGCACTTCGCGAGCCGCTACGATTCCCTCTTCCAGGCAACGGCCCGGTCCTCCCGCGTCGCGAGCGTCTACATGACGCAGAACTACCCGAGCCTCGTGGCCGCGCTCGGCGGCGAGAATCTCGGCAAGGCGGCCACGGACGCCCTCCTGGGGAACATGGGCACGAAGATCTTCCACGCCAACAGCGACCGCGAGACCAACCAGATCGCCTCCGAGCTTGTCGGCAGGCGCCTCCAGTCGCTGCGAAACTTTGGTTCCGGGGCAAGCCTCAGCCTGGGGGGGCAGGCCACGGTCGGCTCGTCGGCCAGCCGCGGCCGGAGCGAGCACATGGATCTCGAGATCCAGCCGATGGAGTTCTCGACGCTGCGAAAGGGGGGCGCCGAGAACTCCCATGCGTCCGATGCCCTCGTGTTTCAGAACGGAAGGCTCTGGGGGGCCACGGGCAGGACCTGGCAGAAGGTCTGCTTCCGCCAGCGCCCGGACCCGTCCCTGTCCCTTGGCCGCGAGCTTGAACGCGGGCGCCTGAGGGGCCGATAAACCGGCGGCGGTTCCGGCGAGGCCACCGGGTCCCAAGGCGGGCATCCCAAGCCGATCAGGAACGGCCGGTCGTGCTTATACTTATGCGTTTCTGATTGACCAGAAGGTACTTTGGGTCGTTTTTGATATGCCACCCAGACATGAAGCCCCGCCAAAATACCGGGTATGTCGCTGCCTGACGACGTCATCTCGTTGCTGCGGGACGAGGCCTACCTCGACCTCTGCCGGAACGCATTGAAGGATGCGCTTGAGAACGCCATTGCCGAGAAGCAGCAGGTGACCGAGACGCGCCCGCCCTTCGGCATCCTGGCGACGAAGAAGCAGAGGGAGGTCTTCGAGTCGTCCATGCAGACCGTGCTCGACACCGAGACGGCCATCGAGGCGAGGCTCGGAAAACTGGAGGCGATCGAGAACTGGCTGAAGTCCGCCATCCGCGAGAGGCTCCGGATCTACCTGATGCAGGCCTCCGAGAACTACCGGCGCAGCGCGAAGATCACCGAGGCCATCAAGGCGTGGGACAGGCTGATCGAGCACTACGGCGAGCAGCTGCTCGCGCTGGCGCGCAACATCAAGAACGTCGCGGTCTCGTTCGCGGGCGCCGCCGGCGGAGTCCGCTCGGCCTTCGGGGACCGGGCCCAGGCGTTCGCGGAGCTGCGGATGGGCGCCGACAGCCTGGACCGCACCGCCGTCCAGCTCGATTCCATCTCCAGGACGATGGCGATGTACGCAGCCAACTCGCCCTACAAGGACGTGCGCGTGTCGGAGCTCCCCATCAAGGGCGTCGTCGGATGGGTCGACCAGCTCGCGCTCCAGCACGACAGGGACGCTCTGCCCGCCGCCCAGGAGATGGAGGCCGACGCACGCGCGGTCGTCGCAAAGAAGCTGACGGACTACCACGCGAGCGCCGCGGCGGCCGTCGAGTCCGTGAGGGCGATCGAGGACCAGGAGCTCGAGAGCTACTGGGAGGTCCTGAAGGCGCACGCCCTCGCCCATTACGTCCAGGAGCGCGACGTCGACGAGGTCCTGAACGAGCTCAACGAGCGCTACGTGGTGGCGAACATCGAGCGCCGCCAGAGGGCGATCGAGAGCCAGGTCGATCCCTACGGGCACGAGCGCTGATCGCCCGCGGCGGGCCAGGGCTCGGGGCGCCGCTATTTCCCGCTTTCGAGCTTCTCCTTGAGCTTCTGCACCTTGGGGCTGATAACGAACATGCAGTAGCCCTGGTCCGGGTGCTTCTCAAAGTAGTCCTGGTGGTAATCCTCCGCAGGCCAGAACTTCCTCAGCGGCACGATCTCGGTCGTGATCGGAACCTTGTGCAGCTTCTGCTCCTCGGCTCGGGATTTCTCGGCGGCCGCCTTCTGCGTTTCGTCCGCGTACAGGATTATCGAGCGGTACTGGCTCCCCATGTCGTTGCCCTGGCCGCCCTCCTGGGTCGGGTCGTGCGACTCCCAGAAATAGGCGAGGACGCGGTCGAGCGACACCTTCGCCGGGTCGAAGTCGACCTTGACCACCTCGGCGTGGCCCGTCTCCTCGGTGCACACCTGCTCGTAGGTCGGGTTCTGCACAGCGCCCCCCGCATAGCCGCAGGTGATGTGGGTCACGCCGGGAAGCAGCTTGTAGGCGGCGTCCATGCACCAGAAGCACCCGCCGCCCAGGACGATGGAGTCGGCGCTGGCCGGGTTGGCGAGGGCGGTCATTGCAAGGGCGAGGACAAGGGCGGGGAATCGTCGTGGCATGGCGTGTCGGGAGGGCGCCCGGGGTCGCTCACTTTGCGGCGACCGCGGCGGAATGGGCCGCGACCCAGGCCTCGTACTGCTTGCGGGGCATAAACCTGAGCGAGGCCGAGTTGATGCAGTAGCGCATCCCCGTGGGCGGCGGCCCGTCGTCGAAGACGTGGCCGAGATGGGCCCCGTCGGCGGTGCAGTGGACCTCGTCGCGGACCATCCCGAACGACGAGTCCTCCTGCGCGCTGACAAAGAGCGGCTCGATAGGCCTCGTGAAGCTGGGCCAGCCCGTGCCGCTGTCGAACTTGTCCCGGCTGTCGAAGAGCGGCGTGTCGCTGCACACCGAGAAATAGACCCCGTCGCCGTGGCTGTCCCAGTACGCGTTGCCGAAGGCCGGCTCGGTCCCCTGGAGGCGGGTCACCTCGTACTGCTCCGGGGTAGGGAGGCGCTGCCACTCGGCGTCGGTTCGCCTCACCTGCGCCTTGGACATGTCGATCACGACCCTGGAGGGAAGGCCGCATGCGGACACCTTCGGGTCGGACGCGCAGGCGGGGCCCTGGGCCTTGGGGTCGTTCGGGTTTGTCGATTTCATGGCGGGATCGGCCAGCATCGTCGATGCGGCAAGAAGTGCAAGGAGGGGGAGGGCTTGTTTCACCGGACGTTAGAGTAACCCATCTTTGCCTTTATTCCAACCCGGCTCCGTGGGGGGCCCTCCCTGGCTTGACAGGCCGCTGGTA
>DATNLY010000293.1:0-2813 GCA_035602635.1 Opitutaceae bacterium
CCCTCCAGCTGGTCCAGCGGGAGCGCGACCGCCCCCTGGGACCATTCCAGCTGCGGGACCGGCGCGGCCACGTCGACGATGAACTTGAGCTCCTCGGCGCGCAGCTGCGCCAGGTTGAAGTACGTGCGGCCCTGAATGTCCTCCCGCGTGAAGTAGTCGAACACGGCCCCGGGCTTCTGCGGGGCCCGGGGAAGGGACGCCTCGGTCACCTGGTGGTGCGGCCAATAGGGCGGCGGCGGCACGTCATAGACCACCGAGATGGCCAGGGCCAGGGAGTGGTACCGGTCGAACTTCTCGGGATCGGCGCCGTGGAGGCTCTCGAGGATCGCGAACACCTTCGGCACGTTGTCCACCCTCTTCAGGATCGAGAAGAACTCCTCGGAGAATTCCGGGCTTGAGAGGAGCCAGTCCTGCATCCCCTGCGAAAGGTTCCCACCGATCGGCTTGTCGGTCGGGCTGTACTCCCCAGCGACCCCTGGGTAGTTCAGCTTCGCGGCCACCATCGCGTCAATCCAGCCCCCTATGAACTGGTTCTCCGGCTCCGAGAAGAGAACCGTCCACTCATAGGCGTGGAACCAGGCGTCGGCCGCGGCCAGCCTGTCCTGCTGGTAGGCCCTGAGCGCCGCGGAGCGAAGCGCGGGCGCCGTCGCGAGCCAGCCCGAGGTGGCGGCGATACCCTCGACCTGCGCCAGGCGCTCCTGGGTCGGCGGGTCGCTTGTCTCAGAATCCGGTATCGACAACCCTGCATCCTGGGCCCGGGCCATCAACACGGGCGCACAGAGGGCCGCTGCGAGAAGGGCAAGACGGACCGGGTTCCGCATCAGGTTCATTGCGCGGACCCGAGAATATACCGCCGCTCCCCCCGTGCGATTGAAAACCTCACGGACGTCAGGGAAAAGCAACCCCTCAAACCGCCGAGGAGCCTCGTTGGATTCGACCCTGTGGACCCTGGCTTCTCTCGATCGCGTCCCCGGGCCCTCAGGGCGCCACGCCCGTCGCCGCGGGCGGCGTCTTCTGCTTGAAATTGAGCACCTCGCCGTCGCGGCACACGAGGACCGACTCGCCCTCCTTGACCTCGCCCCGCAGGATGGCCTCGGCGAGCGGGTCCTCGAGATAATGCTCGACCGCGCGCCTCAGCGGCCGCGCCCCGTATTTCTCGTCGTAGCCCTTCTCGATCAGGAGCTCCTTCGCCTCCGGCGTGAACTCGAGGTCTATCTTCCTGTCCACAAGCCTCTTGGCAAACTTGCCGATCTCCAGGTCGACGATCAGCACCAGGTCGTTCTTGTCGAGCGGCCTGAAGAAGACGACGTCGGATATCCGGTTCAGGAATTCCGGCCTGAAGACCCGCTTGGCCTCCTCGAGCACCTTCTCGCGCATCTTCTCGGCGTCGTTGAAGCTCGTCGCTGCCGCGGCGAAGCCCATCGAGGTCTGGCGCTGCAGGAGCTGGGCCCCCACGTTCGATGTCATGATGATGATCGTGTTCCTGAAGTCCACGGTGCGGCCGAGGGAATCGGTCAGGCGCCCGTCCTCCAGGATCTGGAGGAGTATCTGCAGCACGTCCGGGTGGGCCTTCTCCACCTCGTCAAAGAGGATGACCGCGTAGGGCCGGCGCCGGACGGACTCCGTAAGCTGCCCGCCCTCCTCGTAGCCCACGTAGCCCGGGGGCGAGCCGATCAGCCGCGAGACGGAGAACTTCTCCATGTACTCGCTCATGTCGATCTGGAGAAGCGCCTCCTGCTTGCCGAACATCTGGGCCGCCACCTGCTTGGCGGTCTCGGTCTTGCCGACGCCGGTCGGTCCGACGAACAGGAACGAGCCAATGGGCCTGCGGGGGTCCTTGAGGTCCGCGCGCGAGCGCCGGAGCGCGCGGGCAATCGAGCCGGCGGCCACCTCCTGCCCTATCACGGTCTTTGAGATCTCGGCCTCGAGGTTGAGGAGCTTCTCGCTCTCCTTCTTCTCCATCCTCGAGAGCGGGATCCCCGTCCAGTCGGCCACGACCTGGATGATCATGTCCTCGTCGATCGCGACGCGCTTCTCCTCGCGCGCCTTCTTCCAGAGCTCCGTCGCCTGCTCCTGCTTCACGCGGAGCTGCTTCTCCCTGTCGCGGAACTTGGCCGCCTCCTCGAAGTGCTGCTCGCTGATCGCCTTCTCCTTCTGCGCGCACACCTCCTCGATCTCCTTGGTGAGGCCCTCGATGTCGGGCGGCCGGCTGAGGGCGGAGATGCGCGCACGGGAGCCCGACTCGTCCATGACGTCGATCGCCTTGTCGGGCAGGAAGCGCCCGGTGATGTACCGGTCTGACAGCTTCGCCGCCGACTCGAGCGCCAGGTCCGTGAAGGTCACCTTGTGGTGGTCCTCGTACTTGCTCCGAATGCCCTTCAGGATCGTGATCGTGTCCTCCACCGAGGGAGGCTCGACCTTCACCGACTGGAAGCGGCGGTCGAGGGCGCTGTCCTTCTCTATGTACTTGCGGTACTCGTTGAGCGTCGTCGCCCCCACGCACTGGAGCTCCCCCCGAGAGAGGGCGGGCTTGAAGATGTTCGACGCGTCCATGGCGCCCTCGGCGGCGCCCGCGCCCACGATCGTGTGGAGCTCGTCGATGAAGAGGATGACGTTCCTGGCCTTGCGGATTTCCTCCATCACGGCCTTGATGCGTTCCTCGAACTGGCCGCGATATTTGGTGCCCGCGACCATGAGCGCGAGGTCGAGGGTGACAACGCGTTTGTCGCGCAAAATTTCCGGGACGTTGCCGCCGGCGATTTCCTGGGCGAGGCCTTCAACGATGGCGGTCTTGCCGACCCCGGCCTCGCCGA
>DATNLY010000300.1:0-2124 GCA_035602635.1 Opitutaceae bacterium
CCCCCAGCACGGTAACGCCAATGACGGCGCGCACCGTGCCCATGGCGAGACGGCGGCGTCCCTGGCGCGACATGGCGCGGGGCCTCACCTGCTGGGGGATGTCCCTCCAGCTGCGTGTGTCCGGCATCTCAAGTGTGTCGTTGCTCATGGTCGGCGCGAGGCGGTGCCCAGGCGGAAACGCTCGATTGCGGGCGAAACCATCTCCCTCACCAAGGCCGTGAAATCCAGTCCCGCGCACCGAGCGCTCATCGGCAGCAAGCTCGTCTCCTTCATGCCGGGAAGCGTGTTGATTTCGAGAAAAAACGGAATGTTCTGCGGCGAGAGGATGAAGTCGACTCGGGCGTAGTCGCGGCAGCCGCAGGCGGCGAACGCCGTCTCCGCGGCCGCCCTCACGGCCGCGGTCAGCGCCCCGTCGAGCGGCGCAGGCGCGGTGTACTCGGTCATCCCCTTCGTGTACTTGCTCGCATAGTCGTAGACGCCCGACTTCGGGCTTATCTGGACGACCCCCATCGCCGCCCCCCCCAGGATCCCCACGGAGAGCTCCCGTCCGTCAATCCTGCGCTCGACGAGCCAGCGGCCCCGGCCGGCGCCGCCCAGCGCGGCCTCCAGGCCGGCCATGTCCGAGACGACGCTCAGCCCGACGCTGCTGCCCTCGTTGTTGGGCTTGACCACGACCCGCGCCCCCAGGCGCTTCGCAACCTCCGCCGCTGTCGGCTTCGACGCGGCGTCAAACACCATCCCGTCCGCCACCCGAACTCCCATTTTTTCCACCGCCTCCTTTGTGAGGGCCTTGTCCATCGTCAGGCTGCTGGAGCCT
This sequence comes from Opitutaceae bacterium, assembly GCA_035602635.1. Classification (GTDB taxonomy): domain Bacteria; phylum Verrucomicrobiota; class Verrucomicrobiia; order Opitutales; family Opitutaceae; genus Palsa-1447. Next base: position 818 of record DATNLY010000300.1, read on the forward strand.
GCGCCGCATCCGGCATAGGCGCCGCCGGCGGCGTCAAGCAGGCCCTGCATCCCGCCGTCCTCTCCAAATGTCCCGTGGAGCGTTGAAAAGACGACGTGGCGCGCCGGGTCGTAGCCCTCCGGGAGCGCGTCGGCTTCGATGGTGAAGAGGCGCGCCGGGAATGACCGCGACAGGGCGAGCGCGCACGCGAGGCCGGAGCCAGAGGAGACCTCGCGCTCGGCGGAGGTCCCGCCGGCGAAGACGGCGATCACCGGGCCGCTCAAAGCACGTCCCTCCATTCCTTCCCGTAGAGGAGCACCTCGGGCTCGAGGTCCACGCCCTTTGCCTGTCGCACCCCGGCCCGGACGCGCCGCACCAGCTCGAGGACGTCGGCGCTCGTCGCCCCGTCCCTGTTCACGAAGAAGTTCGCATGCACCCGGGAGACCTCGACACCCCCGACGCGCGCCCCCTTCAGGCCGCTCTCCTCTATCAGGCGGCCCGCGGAGGCCCCGGGGGGATTCTTGAAGATGCAGCCCGCGCTCGGCTCGCGCGGCTGCGACTCCTTCCTCTTGCGGCGGTAGTCGTCGATCTGGCGGCCCACGGTCGCGGCATCGGACTTGGCCAGCGGGCGCAGGACCGCCCCGAGCGCGATCGACTCGCGCAGCTCGGCGCAGAACCGGTAGTCGACGTTCATCGCGGAGCGCGGGAGGGTCGCGATCGTCCCGTCCTGAGCCATGAGCCTCACCTCGTCAACGACGTCAAAGATCCAGCCTCCCATCGCTCCCGCGTTCATCCGGAGCGCGCCGCCGACGCTTCCCGGTATTCCCTCGAGGAATTCAAAGCCCGCGAGACCGGCCGCCGCGGTGAGCCCGCAAAGGCTCTTCAGCCTCAGGCCCGCGCCCGCGCGGATCCGGCCGTCGGCAAGCGCCTCGAAGCCCGACCACGATTCCTGGGAAAGCGAGATGATGAGGCCGTCCACGCCCTCGTCGGGAACGATGAGGTTTGAGCCGCGCCCAAGGGTGAGTACGGGAACCTCCCGCCTCCGAGCCTCGACGAGCAGCGTCCTCAGGTCGCCCTCGGTCGCCGGCTCGGCGTAGAGCCGGGCGGCCCCCCCTACCCTCATGGTGGTCTTCTCCGCGAGCGGTTCCTCCCGCACGAGCACCGCGCTCCCGGAGAGAAGCGGCCTGACCCCGTCGGCAAAGCCGTCCCATTTTCTCGAGGCCTCGGCGGCCTTTCTCGCCTCGACGATCCACTCGCGGGCCCTTTGGTCTATGTCGCCCGCCCCGACGAACACCACGAGATCGCCCGGCCTGGCGTCGCGCAGGAGC
>DATNLY010000301.1:0-5716 GCA_035602635.1 Opitutaceae bacterium
CTGGACAAGGCCTTCATGGGCACGATCGGCTTCTCGCTCAAGGAGGGGCTCACGACCACCGATTCAAGCGAGGCCTTCACGAAGGAGATCGTCCTGGGGCAGGCGCGGCACGTTTTTGTGATGGCGGACGGAAGCAAAGCGGGGAAGGTATCGTTCGCCTGCGCCGGCCGCTGGGAGCAGGTCCACACCCTGATCACCGACCGCCCCTTTGATTTTGCCAGGGAACTCGCCGCAAAGGGCATCAAGATCGTCCGAGCCTAAAATCTTACCACGCAATGAACAATTCACCGACCTACCTGAGCGATTCGCGGCCTGACCTGAAGCCGTTCGAAATCGACTGCGGCAAAATTCCCGCCTACCGATACAAGGGCGACCTCGCCTCCGAGCTGAAGGCGAAGACGATCACGCCCGCCGAGGCGGTCGCGGTCCTCGAGGACATGCTGGTCATCCGGGAGATGGAGGAGATGATCGTCAAGCTGCGCTCCGGCGCCTACGAGCCGATCCGCGACTACAACTACCGCGGCCCGACGCACGTCTCGGTCGGCCAGGAGGGGACGGCCGCCGGCGCCTGCTCCGCGCTCCAGCTCGCCGACAACATCACGAGCACCCACCGCGGCCACGGCGAGAGCCTCGCCAAGGGGACGGTCGCCATCCGCCAGATGACCGAGGAGCAGCTCCGAAAGCGCGTGCCGGCGTGCACCGCGACCCAGCGCGCGGAGCTGGTCGAGGCCGCGCTCGAGGAGCACGTCTACCGCACGATCTGCGAGCTGTTCGGCAAGGACGACGGCTACTGCAGGGGCCGCGGCGGCTCGATGCACATCGCCGACTTCACCGTGGGGCACCTCGGGGCCAACGCGATCGTGGGCGGCGGCGTGCCGATCGCGACCGGGGCCTCGATGGCCAACCGCTACCTGCGGCGCGGCAACGTCGTGTGCTGCTTCGCGGGCGACGGGGCGTTTTCCAACGGCGTCGTCCTGGAGGCGCTCAATTTCGCGAACCAGTCCCAGTTCACCAACCACTACGCGGGCGACCATCCGTTCGGCCTGCCGATGATATTCCTCGTCTGCAACAACCACTACGGGATGACCCACCGGACGGACGACGAGGTGATGGGCGTCGACCATGTGGCCCGGCGCGCCGCCGGGTTCGCCGACAACAACATGCACGCCGAGATCGTGAACGGCATGAACGTGCTCGCGGTCCGCGACGCGATCCAGCGCGCGGCGGAGCTCTGCCGCGAGGGCAAGGGGCCGGTCTTCCTCGACGTGGGGTGCTACCGCTACTGGGGCCACTCCCTGAGCGACCCGCGCAACGAGTACCGCACCAAGGAAGAGGAGGCCGCATGGAAGGCGATCGACCCGATCGAGAGCTACAAGAAGGAGCTCCTCGCCTCCAAGGTCGCCGACGCGGCCGCAATCGCCGCCGTGGAGAAGCGCGTGGTCGACCGCAACGCGCGGGCGGCCAAGCGGGCCGTGGCCGCGGCCGACCCGGCCCCCGCGGACGTCCTCGAGTTCATGTACACGGACACCTCGTGCGAGGTCGTCCCGGCCGAGTTCGCGAAGAGCGACCTGCTCGCCCCGCTGCCGGAGACAAAGCGCGTGAACGGGGAGCTGACCTACAAGGACGCCCTCAAGGAGGCCCTGATAGAGGAGATGGTGCGCGACAGGCGGGTGATCTTCTACGGGGAGGACGTCGCCGACTACGGCGGCGCCTTCAAGGTGACGAAGGGCCTGCTCGAGTCGTTCGGCCGCGAACGGGTGTTCAACACGCCGATCAGCGAGGCCTGCATCTGCGGCACCGCCTGCGGCGCGGCGATGAACGGGCTGCGGCCGGTGGTCGAGCTCATGTACTTCGACTTCGCGCTGATGTCCTCCGACCAGATCAGCAACCAGGCCGCCAAGTGGCACTACATGAGCGGCGCCCAGACCGAGATCCCCCTCGTGATCCGGGCCTCCGCCGGCGCCGGCAAGGGCTACGGCGGCCAGCACTCCCAGACGCTGGAGTCGATGTTCTGCCACATCCCCGGCCTGTACGTCGTCTACCCCGCGACGCCGCACGACGCCAAGGGCATGCTCAAGTCGGCGATCCGCGACAACAACCCCATCCTCTTCGTCGAGTCCCAGGCGCTTTACGGGATCAAGGGCCCCGTCCCGGAGGGCGAGTACCTCGTCCCGCTCGGCGTCGCCGACGTCAAGCGCGAGGGCAAGGACATCACCCTCGTCGCGTGGGGCCCCCTCGTGCACGACTGCCTGAAGGCCGCCGACCGGCTGAAGGCGGAGCGCGGCGTGAGCGCCGAGGTGATCGACCTGCGCAGCCTCGTCCCGCTCGACCTCGACACCATCATCCGGTCCGTCCAGAAGACCGGGCGCTGCGTGGTCGCCAGCCAGGCCATCCAGATCGGGAGCTACACCGGGGAGATCGCGTCGACCATCCAGGACGTGGCCTTCAACTACCTCGACGCCCCGGTCAAGCGCGTCGGGGCGAAGAACGGCATCGCGCCGCAGTCCCACATCCTCGAGGCGGCGTTCCTGCCGAACGTGAACGACGTGGTGGCTGCCGCCGTCTCAATCCTTTGAACTGAAGCCATGGCCACACCCATCATCATGCCGAAGTTTGGCCAGATGACCGAGGAGGGCTCCATCGTGGGCTGGCTCAAGAAGGAGGGCGACCCGGTGGCCAAGGGCGACATCCTGTTCACGATCGAGACCGACAAGTCGGTCATGGAGGTGGAGAGCTTCGAGGCGGGCACGCTCCTGAAGATCCTTGTCCGCGAGGGCGTCAACGTGCCCGTGCAGAGCATCGTCGGCTACCTCGGCAAGCCAGGCGAGGCCGTCCCGGAGGGGACGGCGCCGGCGGCCGCGGCGGCAACCTCTCCCAAGCCTGCGCCGGCGGCCCCGCGCCCGGCGGCTGCCAGGGAGGCCAAGGCGGCCCCGTCAGCGCCCCGGCCGGCGGCGGAGCCCCCTGCGCCAGCCCGCGCCCCTGCCCCCGCCTCCGTCCCCGACCGGGGCCCCGCCCGCCTTGTCATAAGCCCGCGGGCGGCCGCCCTGGCACGCGACTGCGTCATCGACCCCTCGGGGATCGCCGGAACGGGCCCGGAGGGGCGGATCGTCGAGAGGGACGTGAGGGCCTACCTGGACGCACGCGGATACGCGCAGGTGCGGATCTCGCCGGCGGCCAAGGGGCTCGCGGCGAAGGAGAAGCTGGATATCCTGGCAATCGACGGGAGCGGCGACGACGCACGCATCACGGTCGAGGACGTCCGCCGGGCGGTCGCGCAGCGGCCGAAGGCGATGTCCCGGATGCGGCAGGTGATCGCCCAGCGCCTGTCCCAGAGCTTCCGCGACATCCCCCACTTCTACGTCACGGTGCCGGTCGACATGACCGCGCTCGTCGCCTACCGGGCCCAGCTCAAGGCCGCGGGCGCGACCTACACGGTGACTGATTTCATCGCGGAGGCGGTCATCCTGGCCCTGCAGGAGTTCCCGGAGGTCAACAGCTCGACCGACGGCCGGACGGTGCGCTGGCACGGACACGTCAACCTGGGGATCGCCGTCTCGCTCGAGCAGGGGCTCGTGGTTCCCGTGATCGCCTCGGCGGAGCGGCTGTCGCTTGGGGAGCTTTCCCAGGCCACCCGGGACCTTGCCGAGAAGGCCCGGGCCGGCAAGGCCACGCCCGACGAGCTCAGCGGAAGCACCTTCACCATCTCCAACATGGGGATGATGGACGTCGAGAATTTCAGCGCCATAATCAACCCCGGCGAGAGCGCGATCCTCGCGGTCTCGAGCACCCTGCCCCAGCCGGTCGCGCGCGACGGCAAGGTCGTCATCCGCCAGATGATGAAGATCACGCTCTCGTGCGACCACCGCATCGTGGACGGGGCCCTCGGGGCCCGGTTCGTGAACGCCGTGAAGCGCAAGCTCGAGGACGTCGAGCTCTGGAAGCAGCTTGCGGTCTGACCGGAGGAACCCGCACCGCCAGCCCCCCGCCCCAGCCACGAATCCCATGGAAACATTCGATATTGTCGTCATCGGCGCCGGTCCCGGCGGCTATCCGGCCGCGATCCGCGCGGCCCAGCTCGGCGCCTCGGTCGCCATTGTCGAGAAGGAGGCGCTCGGGGGGACCTGCCTCAACTGGGGCTGCATCCCCACCAAGGCGCTGATCGGCGCGGCCGACCTCGTGCACCGGGTGAGGCACGCGCAGTCCCTGGGGATCACCGTCCAGGGCCTGGGGGTCGACTATGCTGCGATGATCGCGCACAAGGACAAGGTTGTCGCCCAGCTGACAGGCGGGGTGAAGCAGCTGCTCACCGCCAACGGGGTGAGGCAGTTCAGCGGCACCGCGTCCTTCAGGGACCGCGGCACGATCACGATCGGGGGCACGACGCCCATCGGGGCGAGGAAGTTCATCATCGCCACGGGATCGACCTCGGCCGAGCCGCGCATCCTGCCGAGGCACGAGCGCGTCGTGGAGAGCCGGCGCTTTCTCGAGCTGAAGAAGCTGCCTGAGCGGATCCTCGTGCTCGGCGGCGGCTTCATCGGATGCGAGCTCGCCTGCCTGGCGGCGCTCCTCGGATCAAAGGTGACGGTGGTCGAGCTCCTGGACGACGTCCTGCTCCTCCTCGATCCCGACGTGCGGCGCGAGGTCCGCTCGAGCATGGAGAAGGAGCTCGGCATACGGATCCTCACGGGCAAGCCCCTGGAGGGAATCACGGCGGACGCGAAGGGCGTCCGGGGCGCGTTCGGGGGGGAGACGCTCGAGGCCGACCTCCTGCTGTCCGCCGTCGGACGGCGGCCGGTGACCGAGGGCCTGGGCCTGGAGAACATCGGCCTCAAGGTCGACGCGCGCGGCTTCATCGAGGCGGACGAATACGGGCGCACCAGGGTCGCCAACGTCTTCGCGATCGGCGACGTGACGGGCAAGACCCAGCTCGCCCATTTCGCGACATCGCAGGGAATCACCGCGGCCGAGAACGCCCTCGGGGGCCGGCTGCGCCGCAACGAGACGCTTGTGCCAAACGTGATATTCACCTGCCCCGAGGTCGGCACCGCCGGCCTGAGCGAGGAGGAGGCGAAGAGGCAGGGCAAGGCGGTGGTGATCGGCAAGTTCCATTTCCGCGGGCTGGGCCGGGCCCTGGCCGTGGACGAGACGGCCGGGTTCGTGAAATGGATCGCCGACGCCGGGACCGACCAATTGCTCGGCGCAGCGGCTGTCGGGGCGCACGCGACCGAGCTCATCGCCGAGGCGACGACCGCGATCCGCGCCGAGTTCACGGCCCGGGAGTTCGGCCGCACGATCCACGCCCATCCGACCTTCGGCGAGCTCTGGATGGAGGCCGCGCACTCCGTCCACGGCGAGGCGATCCATTCGCCCCCGAGGAAGAAATGACGGCGGCCGCGGATCCCGGGCAGGCTTCGCGCTGGCCGTCGCCGCAATCCCTGCCATACTGACAGGAGCCCCCATGGATACCAAATGGATGCACCCCCGGGAGGAGCTGGTCGCGACCATGCAGCGGATTTACCGCTACCACATGACCACGACCTCGGGGGGAAACCTGTCGATCCTCGACCCGGACGGGAGCATCTGGATCACCCCGGCCCGCGTGGACAAGGGCGCCCTGGCGCCCGGGGACGTCGTCCGCGTGTGGCCGGACGGCAGGCAGGAGGGCGTCCATCCGCCGTCCTCGGAGCTTCCCTTCCACCGCGAGATCTACCGGCGC
>DATNLY010000307.1:0-4776 GCA_035602635.1 Opitutaceae bacterium
GGACGAGCCGACCGGAAACCTCGACCGGGGAAACGCGCGGGAGGCGCTCAGGCTGATCCGGGATGCCTGCGCGGAGAACGGCGCCGCCCTCCTCCTCGTGAGCCATGATCCCGACACGCTCGCCTCCTTCCAGAACGTCCGGGACTTCTCCGCGATGAACCTGGCCCTTAAGGAGGCCGCGCGGTGACGATCACCCTCATAGTCAGGCGCAGCCTGCGCCAGCACGCGTTCTCGACGGCCATCACTGCGCTCTCGATCGCGCTCGCGGGCGGCCTGCTGATGTCGGTGTGGGTCGTGAAGGACCAGTCCCAGAGGACCTTCACGCAGGTGAACACGGGCTTCGACGCGGTGCTGGGGGCCCGGGGCTCGAAGCTCCAGCTTGTGCTCAACTCGATCTTCCACCTTGAGGCGTCCCCCGGGAACCTCGCCGCGTCCGACTACGAGTACATCCGGCGGCACCCGGCGGTGAAGAAGGCGATCCCCATCGCCGTCGGGGACAACCTGCGCGGCTACCGCATCGTCGGGACGATCCCGGAGCTCTTCACGGACGTCGAGTACGCCCCCGGGAGGCACTTCGCTCTCTCGGCGGGCCGGCTCTTTGATCCGGCCGCCAGGGAGGCCGTCATCGGGAGCTTCGCCGCCCGGAGGCTCGGCCTCGGGGTCGGCGACACGTTCCACCCGTTCCACGGCCTGGTCTACGACGCGGCTAACCAGCACCCGGAGACGTACGTCGTCACCGGGGTCCTCGCCCCGTCCAACACCCCCGCCGACAAGGTGGTCTGGATCCCCCTCCACGGCCTGCAGACGATGACCGGGCACGACCCCCGGGCGGCGACCGACGTGAGCGCCGTCCTCATCCAGCTGCGCTCGCCGTCGGCGGGATTCATGCTCGACATCATGTACAACAAGCAGGGCAACCGCCTCACGTTCGCCTACCCGATCGGGGCCATCATGGCGGAGCTCTTCCAGAAGATAGGCTGGTTCGACAAGGTGCTGGCGCTGGTCGCCTACCTGGTCGCCCTCGTGTCCGCGGCCGGGGTCCTTGTCGCCATCTACAACTCGATGGCCTCCAGGCGCCGCGACATCGCCATCCTGCGCGCCCTCGGCGCCGGCCGAATCTTCCTGTCCGGCGCGATCGTGCTCGAGGCGGCCGTCATCGGCGCCATCGGGATGGCCCTGGCGTTCGCCGCCTACGCGGCGATCGTCACCGCGGTCGCCGCCGTGATACAGGCCCAGACGGGAGTCCTGATCGAGGCGTTCGCCTACAACCCCGTCATGGTCTGGGCGCCCCTGGGGATGATCGCCCTCTGCGCGGCGAGCGGGCTCCTGCCGGCCATGAAGGCGTACCGCACCGACGTCGCCGAGAACCTGGCGCCGATTTCATGACCGGCCCGGCATGAGGCCCGGACCCGCAATCCTCCTGTGCGCGGCCGCGCTTGCGCTCGCCGCCGGCTGCCCGAGGCAGCCGGCCGTCGCGCCCGAGCAGGCCCGCAGGCACGAGCATCATCCGCCGCACGGCGGGACCCCCGTCGTGCTGGGGGACGAGGCCTACCACGTCGAGCTGGTGCTCGACGCCGCGACCGGCACGCTCCAGGCCTACGTGCTGGACGGCGAGATGGAGAATTTCATCCGGTGCGCCCCCCCGTCGATCGAGATCGCCGCGACCGCGGGAGGGTCGACGAGGATCCTCGCGCTGGCCGCAGTGCCCAATCCCGCCACCGGTGAGACGGTCGGGGACACCTCCCTCTTCGAGGCCCGGGCCGACTGGCTGAGGACGGCGGGGGAGTTCGACGGCGTGCTGAAGTCCATCACGATCCGCGGAACGACATTCACGGGCGTCAGGTTCAATTTCCCGAAAGGAAACGACACCGACGGCTGACCGCGCCGGCGCGTCCTCATCCCCCGGGCCCCTGGAGGGCGCCGACGATCTCGCGCACGTCCAGCCGGACCATCGCCTCGTAGGTGTCCGCGCCGCTCCCGGCGGGCCCGAGGCCGTCCGCGTACAGCGTGCCCCCCAGGCGGACCCCCGTCTCGTCGAGGAGGTCCCGGACAATGCGGGGGTTCGCGCTGCTCTCGGCGAACACGGCCCGGATCCTCTCGCGGCGGATGACATCGACGAGCCCGGCGACACGCCGCGCGTCGGCCTCGCTCTCGGTCGAGATCCCGACGACCGGGTGGACCGTGAAGCCGTAGTCGTGCGCGAAGTAGCCGAAGGCGTCGTGCGAGGTCACGAGCTGGCGCCGCTCCGGCGGCAGCGCGGACACCTCCCGGGAAACCCAGGCCTTGAGCGCGGAGAGGCGCAGCCCGTAGGCGCGGGCGTTCCGGCCGAAGGCCCCAGCGCCGGAGGGCCGGGCACGGCTGAATTCCGAGCGGACCGTGTCCACGGCGGAGAGCATGTCGTCGATGCAGAGCCACCAGTGGGGATCCCTCTCGCCGCCAACTGGCGGCTCCGTGAGGATGACCGGGACGGCGTCCCCGACCGCGACAATGCGGACCCGGGGGCCGGCATTCCTCACCAGGCGCCCAAGGTAGGGCTCCAGGTTGAGCCCGGACGCCAGGACAATGTCGGCGTCGACGACGGCCCGGATGTCCGCCGGCGACGGGTTGAACGTGTGCGGGTCGACGCCCGGCTGGACGAGCCCGGTCACCCCGACCCCGGCACCGCCCACCTCCCGGGCGATCTCCGTGAGGACCGTGCTCAGCGTCACCACCCGAAGCGGCGGCGGCTCTCCCGGTCCCGCGGCGCCCGCCCCAGCCGCCAGGCCGAGCGCAAGGAGGGCCGCGGCCGCCCTGTTCGCGCGGTTCATCGCGAGCCGCCCCGCCGCAGGGCCGCGATGATCCCGTAGCGCGGGCTGAACAGCGCCGAGCCCAGGAGGGCGGCGCCCAGGCAGAGGACGATCGCCGCGCCGCTCGCGAGGCCGGCATGGTAGCTCAGCAGGATGCCGGCGAACGAGCCGGCCACGGCCAGGCCGACAGAGAGGAGGAGCATGGACACGAGGCGGTCGCACCAGAGATAGGCGCTCACGGCGGGCAGGAGGAAGAGGCCGAGCGCAAGGACGATGCCCATCGTCTGCATGGCGGCCACGAGGTTGAGCACCGTCAGCGTCAGGAAGCCAAGGTGGACGAGGCCGCCGCGGCCGCCGGTCGCCCGGTGGAAGGCCGGGTCGAAGGTCTCGAGCACGATGCTCCGGTAGAAGACGAGGAACGCGGCCACGGTGCACCCGCTCACGGCCATCGCCAGGCGCAGGTCGGCCGCGCCCACGCCAAGGATGTTGCCGAACAGGAAATCCGAGAGGTTGAGCCTTGTCGGCAGCTTGCTGATCAGGGCGACGCCCGCGGCAAAGAACACGATGAAGAGCGAACCGAACGCCGCGTCCTCCTTGACGCGGGTCAGGCGGCTCAGGAGGGCGCTCCCGAGCGCGGTCAGGAGGCCCGCGATCAGACCGCCCAGGAAGAGCGCAAGCGTGCTCGTCCCGAAGAGCAGCCACGCCGCGGCCACGCCCGGCAGGAGCGAATGCGACAGGGCGTCACCCATGAGCGCAAGCCGCCGCAGGACGAGGACGCACCCAAGGAGGCCGCCGCTGACGCCGAGGAGCATCGCCGCCATGAGCCCGCGGCGCATGAACTCGTAGCCGAACGGGGCGACAATGAGGTCGTGCGGGCTCATCGCGGGCGGGCCTCCGCGTGGACGCACTGGCCGTGCCTGTAGGCGAGGTCTATGTTCGCGGGGGTCAGCACGTCCGAGATGGGCCCGGCCGCCACGAGGACGGTGTCCAGGAGGATCGCCCGCGCAAAGCAGCGGCGGGCGATCGCCACGTCGTGGACCGCGGCCATCACCGTCCTGCCCTGGGCCCCCCAGTCGAGCAGGATGTGCGCAAGCTCCTCGCTCCCGGAGAGGTCCAGGCCCGCGAAGGGCTCGTCGAGCAGGAAGATGTCGCCGCCCTGCGCGAGAGCGCGCGCAAGGAAGACCCTCTGCTGCTGGCCGCCCGAGAGCCTGCGGATCTGGCGGCCCGCAAGGTCGGATATCCCCATCTCCGCCATCGCCCGGTCCACCGCGTCGCGGTCGGCGCGCCCCATCCTCCCGAAGAGGCCCAGCGACGGATAGCGGCCCTGCTCGACCACGCCGCGCACCGTTATCGGGAAGTCCCAGTCGATGGCGTGGCGCTGAGGCACGTAGGCCATCCGCGGGCGCGCATGGTGCGGATGGGCGTCCCCCACCCGTATCTCGCCGGCGGAAAGCGGCTGCCACCCGAGCACCGCGCGCAGGAGCGTGCTCTTGCCCGCCCCGTTCCTGCCAAGGACGGCGGTCGAGCTGCCGCAGGGGACCTCGAGCGTGATGTCCCGCAGCGCGGTCAGCCTCCCGTAGCGCACGGTGACGCCGCGGAAAACGACGATATTCTGGTCGGGGGACGGCACGGGGATTAGGAGCCTATCAAACCCGTCAAGGCCCAAAACACCACCGCGGAAATCCCCGGCCGCGGGGAAATTTGTGGCCGCCCCGCTTGAATTTGGGGCCGGATTGCCCTAGATGATGCCGGATGGAACCATTCGATGGGGGCGCGAGGCGCCTTGCGCTGTGTGCCGGGGCCCTCGCTCTCGCGCTCGTGGCAGGATGCGGAAAGGGACCCGCCCAGGCCCCCGCTCCGGTGGACGTCGAGGTCGCCGCCGTCGAGCAGCGGGACGTGCCGGTCGTGCGCGAGTGGATCGGGACCCTTGAAGGGTCCGTCAACGCGCAGATCCGCGCGCAGGTCAGCGGGTACCTCGTCCGGCAGGAGT
>DATNLY010000308.1:0-2464 GCA_035602635.1 Opitutaceae bacterium
CGTGCATCTCGCCCTCGCGCGAATGCAGCACGAAGAACTTCGCGGTCTTGAGCCCGATCCCCGGGAACCCGGTCAGCTCCCCGCAGGTGCACGACCGGAGGTCGATTCCAGAGGCGGCGAGCTGGCGGAAGCTGCGCACAAGCAGCGAATACTTCCCCATCCGCACCCGCCTCAGCCGCTCCTCGAGCCTTCCCTCCCCGTCGCTCTCGAGGATGTAGGCGAAGGGCCTGCGCCCCCCGAGGAACCGGTCGAGCTTGCGCGCCTGCTGGTCGGCGTTCTTTCCGGCCACCACCACGCAGAAGAGCAGGAACTCCTCAAGCTGCGCCGGGGTCCGGGCGCAGTCCGTGACGTTGCAGGGGTCGATCATCGGGCCCGGGAGCCCGGTCAGCGGCCGGGCTTCTCCCAGAGGAAGCTCGTCTTCTTGGCGAGCACCGTGCCGTCCGCCGCCTGCAGCTCGAAATCCCAGGCGACGGGCGCAGTGCGCCCGGCCGTCCAGTCGGTGCCCGTGAGCCCGATCACGAAGAGCCTGCTGCCGGCGGGGACCTCCACGGGGAAGCTGTAGGTGCGCGTGTCGATGGATTCCGGGCTTATCACGCGGATGACGATTGTCGCGCCCTTGGCGGCGCCGGGATTCTCGGTGCGGGCCAGGAAATAAAGGCCGGCCCGGTTGTCGGCCTGGGTGCGCAGGACGGTCCAGTTGCCCTCCAGCTCGCGGCCCGTGCGGTACTCGTAGAAGCTCTGGAACGAGTCGGCGTCGTGCCACTGGACCCACACCCGCTCGAACCGTAGCTCAGCCGAATGGGCTGGAGCGGCGGACGCAAGGAGGGCGATTGAGGCGAGAAGGGGTCTCATCCGGCGGGAACGCTAGCCCCCACGGCCGCCCGCTTACAACCCGATATCTCCTACTCCTCCAGCCGGACCAGCGCGTAGCGGTGGTAGCCGAGGAGCGCGGGTGCCCAGCCCCTGACCGCGGGGTGGATCAGGTAGGAATGAGCCCCGAAATAGAGTGGCGCCACCGGCCCGCGGTCGAGCAGGAGCGCCTCTGCCCGCTGGAAGACCTCGAGGCGCGCCTGGGGGTCGCGCTCGCGGGCCGCGTCGGCGATCAGCCTGTCGTACCCGGGGTCCCCCCATCCCGTCCAGTTCTTGCCGCCTCCGGTCACGAACAGCCCCAGGAAGGTCACCGGGTCCACGAAGTCCCCCGCCCAGCCTGAGGTTGAGACGGCGTAGCTGAGGACCTCCTGGTTCTGGAGCCAGGTCTTCTGCTCGAGGGTCGCCAGCGTGGCGTGGACCCCCAGCTCCCTCTCCCACATCGCCTGGATGGCCTCCATGACGGGCGGCTGCACCCCGTCGTTCCTCATTTGCACCTCGAAGGGCGCGATGCCCGCGCCCCCGGGATGGCCCGCCTCGGCGAGGAGCGCCTGCGCCGCGGCGATGTCCAGGTCGACCCTCGCCCTCGTGGTGTAGCCGCCGCAGCCGGAGGGCGTCAGCGAGTGGGCGGGGGGATACGCCGAGTAGAGGACGCGCCTGGAGATGAGGTTGCGGTCGATCGCTAGAGACAGGGCCCGGCGCACCTTCGGGTCGTCGAAGGGTGGCCTCCCGACGTTGAACCGCAGGAAAAACGTCTGGAGGAAGGGGTCGATCCTGAGGAGCTCGGGCGACCCGTGCCGGTAGGCGTCTATCTTCGCGACGGGGAGGGCGTAGGTCACGTGCAGCTGCCCCGCCCTGAAATCCCTCTCCTCGGTGTCCGGGCTGTCGTTGGGGAAGAAGACGATCTGGTGGAGTGTCACCGTGCCGGCGTCCCAGTAGTTCATGTTCTTGCTGACGACGATCCGGGAGTTGGGCGTCCACTCCTCGAGCGTGAAGGGTCCGTTGCCGACGAGGCTACCCGGGCGCGCCCACGGGGTGTCGCGCTTGGACACGGCGCCGAACGCGGCGAGCGCCCGCGGGTTGACGGGGAAGAGCGGCGGCTGGGCCACGAGCGCGGCCAGGTACGGGGTCGGCCGCTCGAGCTCGATCCGCACGGTCCGCGTGTCGGGCGCCGTGATGCCCAGGGCCCCGGGATCCGACACTGAGCCCTTGTTGAACGCCTCGGCGTTTTTGATGGGGTAGAGGAGATCCGCGAACTCGCAGGCGATGGCCGGCGAGAGCGCCCGCTGCCACGACTGGATGAAGTCCTCCGCGACCAGCGGCTCGCCGTTGGACCAGCGCAGGCCCTCCCTCAGGTGGAACGTCCAGACGAGGCCGTCCGGCGAAGACTCCCATGACTGCGCCGCCGCCGGGATGGCCCGCGAGGTCTTCTCGTCAATCGCCGTCAGGCCCTCGAAGAGGGCGAGGAGGATGTTCTGGTCCGAGTAGGCGGTGACGATCTGCGGGTCGAGGTCCTCCGGCTCGGCCCCGTTGCCCAGGAGGAGCGTCTGTGCGCGGATCGCGGACTCGGCCGGCGCCTCCCTTCGCGCGCAGCCCG
>DATNLY010000105.1:0-3437 GCA_035602635.1 Opitutaceae bacterium
CCCACCTCACGAACGATCTCAGCATCGGGCTTCGCCTGACCGACGGCCACGCCGAGAAGCTCAAGCTCCGGCACGGCCGCGCCCTCGTCCAGTCCCGCGACAAGGCCGAGAAGGTCTGGCTCGACGGGAACTACTCGATCGGCGACCGCCAGTTCAACCGCCAGGCGATCGAGAGCATCACCGCGGCCCGCGCCTGGGAGCTCATGGAGGTGGTCAAGAGGAAGCTCGGCCACGCGTTCTCGCCCGATACCTGCGCCGCCGGCGTCGTGCTGACGGGGGGGGCCGCCAAGATGCCGGCGATCGCGGAATGCGCGGCCAAGGTCTTCGGCACGACGGCCCGCCTCGGCGAGGCCCCGTCATGGGTGAACGACAACCTGCGCGACCCCGGCTTCCACACCGCCATGGGCATCCTGTACTACGGCGTCAGCAGCCAGGGCGAACGGGGCGCTGCCAAGCGCCGCAAGGGCGGCTTCCTGCAGAGCGTCACCCGCCTGTTCGCATCGACATGAACCCCAGCGAACTTCCCCTCGAGCACCAGGCCGCCGGTGACCGCAGCGTGTCCATCAAGCTTGTGGGAGTCGGCGGCGCCGGCTCCAACGCCGTGGATCGCCTGAAGATGGAGAACCTCGAGCGCCTCCAGCTCGCGGTCGTCAACACCGACCATCAGGCGCTTTCAAGCTCGCCCGTCCAGGACAAGGTCCTGATCGGCATGGGGACGACGCGCGGCCTGGGCGCGGGCGGCGACCCGGAGCTCGGGAGGCAGGCCGCCGAGGACGACCGCGAGAAGATCGCGGCGGTCGTCAAGGACTGCGACCTTGTCTTCATCCTGGCCGGGATGGGGGGCGGCACAGGGGGCGGGGCGTCGCCGACCGTGGCCGAGATCGCGGCCGAGCAGGGAGCGCTCGTGATCGCATTCGTGACGCTTCCCTTCAGCTTCGAGGGGGGGCGCCGCCTGAAGCAGGCGGAGGAGGGCCTTGCGGCGCTCAGGCGCGCCTGCGACGCGGTCATCCCGCTCCCCAACGACATCCTGCTGCAGGAGGCCGCGGAGAACGAGACCGTGCTCGACTCGTTCGCCCGAGCCGACGAGTGGATCGGCAGGGGGGTGAAGGCCATCTGGTCCATGCTCTCCAAGACGGGCCTGATAAACGTGGACTTCGCGACGCTGCGCCAGGCCTTCCATCAGCGGGGAGCCAAGACGCTTTTCGGCCTGGCCGAGGGGGCGGGCGAAAACGCGGCATCGGATGCGATCGCGAGCCTGAAGCTCTGCCCCCTCCTGCACACGCCCGAGTTCTCGCGGAAGGCGGACCGGCTTCTGGTGAACATCACGGGGGGCACGGACCTGACGCTCCCGAGGGTGAACGAGATCATGAGCGCGATCGCGGACCAGTTTGGCCGCGACTCCCACATCATCATGGGCGCGGTGATCGACGAGGGGATGCAGGGCCGTGTTGAGATCTCCGTGCTGGGTACGAGCGACATGGGCGCGCGGGGCTCCGCGCAAAGGCGGCCGCTGCCGCCGCGCCAGCGCACCGCGCCGCAGGAGCCCGCGGAGCCTGCCGCGGCCCAGGAGGAGCCCGCGGAGCCCGTGCCTGCGAATGGACGAAAACCGACCCAGGAGGAGTTCGGCTTCGGGGAGGTCGAGAGCCGGGGCCATTTTGAGCGAACGGACAGGAACCTGTTTGACGGCAGCGACCTCGACGTGCCGACGTACCTGAGGAAGGGGATCAAGATAGCGATTTGATCCGAAGGCGGATTTAGGTAGGGTGGAAGGCATGTTTGTCGACGAATGCATCATAAAGGCCTCGGCGGGCGACGGCGGCAGGGGCTGCATCTCTTTCCGGCGGGAGAAATACGAGCCCTGGGGGGGGCCCAACGGGGGCGACGGGGGCCGCGGGGGGGACATAGTCCTCATAGGCGACCACGACACGAACAACCTGGTCGACTACAAGTTCAAGGCCCATTGGAAGGGCGGCAGGGGCGAGCACGGGCAGGGGAAGGACTGCAACGGCAAGGAGGGGCGCGATGCCGACCTGAGGCTTCCGCTGGGAACGGTTGTCACCGACATTGCGACCGGCCGGGTCGTCGCCGAGCTGGTCGAGGATGGCCAGCGAGTCATCCTGTGCAAGGGGGGCAACGGCGGCTGGGGCAACACCCATTTCAAGACGTCGACGAACCGGGCGCCCAGCCGGGCGAACCCCGGGCAGGCCGGCGAGCACGGGGAGTTCCGGCTGGTCCTCAAGTCGATCGCCGACGTCGGCCTGGTCGGCTTCCCCAATGCGGGCAAGTCGTCGCTCACGAGCGCGATAACCCGGGCCCATCCCAAGACGGCCGCATACCCTTTCACCACGCTCCATCCCCAGATCGGGGTCATCGACTTCAATGACGAGGTCCGTGGCAACCGCCACCTGCTCCTCGCGGACATTCCCGGGCTCATCGAGGGCGCCAGCGAGAACCGGGGCCTCGGTCACCGGTTCCTGCGGCACGTCGAGCGGTGCGCGCTCCTGCTGATCATCGTCGACATGGCGGGCGCGGACGGGCGCGACCCTCGGGAGGACTACCGCCACCTCGTGCGCGAGCTGAAGCTCTACGATCCGGAGCTCCTGAGGAAGCCGAGGCTGGTCGCGGCGAACAAGATGGACGTCGCGTCGGCCGCCGCGAACCTTGCGAAATTCAAGCGCCGCCACAGGGTCGACGTGCTCGAGATCTCCTGCCTGGCTGGAACCGGCCTGGAGCGCCTTAAGAAAGAATTGTTAAAGCGGGTCACGGTTTTCCGGCGCAAGGAAAAGGATTCGCAAGCAGCCGCGGCATAGTCCAAACTTTCCCCACCTTGGCCACAGCCTCCGCAATGTCGCCCGAGAACCGCTCGCTCATGATGCGAGCGAACCGGCTCTTTGGCGCGGGACTGGTCGAGCACAACCTTGTGAAGCTCGAGGACTTGGAGAAGGCGAACGAGCGCCTGCTTGAGATCATTGCCGCAAACCAGCCACGCCAGGCAACGGTCCTCGGCGTCCTTGCGTACGAGCTGAAGGTCGTCAAGGAGGAGGACGTTCTCCAGCACCTGGTCGAAAGCGAGGGACTGGGCCTGGTCGATCTCCGCGGCTACGAGCCCCCGGATGACATCAAGAAGGGCCTGGACCTGGACGCCTGCTGGGCGACCTGGTCCGTGCCGTTCGACCTGGAGGAGGATTTCATGTTCATCGCCTCGGCCTACTACCTGAGCCCGGCCGTGCGCACCTACTGGGAGAAGCGCTTCGAGGGCCCAATCCTCTGGTTTGGGACGACGCTCGAGGGCATCGCCGAGCACCTCGACCGCCTCTCCAGCCCGACAAGCTCAAAGGCGCCCTTCCCGACGGCCGGGGCGCCGGCGGCCGCCCCGGCGGCGCCGATCTCCCAGGCGTCATCGCCAGCGCCTGCGCCGGCCGTCCCGGCGGTGCGTT
>DATNLY010000337.1:0-2001 GCA_035602635.1 Opitutaceae bacterium
GCTCCTCGAGGAGCCCGCTCCCGTCCCCGATCCCGCCCCCAAGGCCCCTGCCCCGGCGCCAAGGAGGGCCGCGCCCCTCGAGCCGCTTGCCGTCGACGGCTCCGAGCACTACCTCGCGGTCACGCTGCCTTCCCGCGAGGACCGCCGCCACGGCGCGGCCCTCGGGCTCCTCAAGTCCGCCGGTTTCGTACTGGAGACCTCGAACCGGAAATGGTGGCTGCGCGACCGGCACAAGACGCTCTCCTTCCTCGCCGCCCACGGGGAACGGCTCCGCGGCGAGCTCGGGGCGCAGTTCACGGCCAATTTCATCTCGAGGACCGCACACCTCTCCGTCGCCGAGATCGAGTGCGGGGCCTCCCCCGCGGGCGACGGCTGGGACGTCTCGGTCGGACTGAGCGCCGGGCCGGCCAGCGAGGCCCAGCTCCGCGAGGCGGTCTCGGCGGCGCGGGGATACGTCGAGGCGGAGGGAAAGGTCATCCTCATCGATCCCGAGCGCGTCCGCAGGCTTGCGCAGGCGCAGCGCTCTCTTGCCGACGGGGCCGCGGACACGGTGTCGGCGCGTCGCACGGACCGCATCCCCCTGGCCCGTGCGGCGGAGGTCGAGGAGATGCTGGAGGAGCTCTCCCCCGGGTTCAGGCCGCCCGGGGAGTGGATTGAGCGGACGGGCGCGCTCCGAAACCTCTCGCGCCTCGAGCCTGCGCCGGCGCCCGCGGCCTTTGACGCGGTCCTGCGCCCCTACCAGCGCCTGGGGGCCGCCTGGCTCTGGCACCTGCAGAGGAACGGGCTGGGGGGCGTTCTCGCCGACGAGATGGGCCTCGGCAAGACGCTCCAGGCGCTGGCGCTCCTGCGGGCGGCGCGGGCCGGGGGCGGCACCGGCCTCGTCGTCTGCCCCGCCTCCCTGGTGGAAAACTGGAGGCGCGAGGCGGCGCGCTTCGCCCCGGATTTGCGCGTCTTCGTGCACCACGGCGCCAGCCGCCTTGCCGCGACCGGCGACCTGGCGGGCTGGGACCTCGTCATCACCTCCTACGGGACCCTCTCGCGCGACCGCGGGCTCTTCGAAGCCGCGGAGCTCGCGTGCATCGTCGGCGACGAGGCCCAGCACGTGAAGAACCGCCGCTCCCAGAACGCGCGGGCGCTTCGCTCGCTCCGGGCGCGCGGCCGCTTCCTCCTGACGGGGACGCCCGTCGAGAACTCGCTCGACGACCTCCGCTCGCTCTTCGAGTTCGTGCTCCCGGGCTACCTGGAGCGGATGCCGCAGGGCGCGCGGGCCGAGGAGAGGAAATGGCTCGACGAGCGCCTGCGGGCCAAGACGGCCCCCTACATCCTGAGGCGCACCAAGCTTGCCGTGGCCCCCGAGCTGCCCGCCAGGATAGAGCAGGTCATCTGGTGCGCGCCCGAGGCCGCGCAGACGGCGCTCTACCGGTCGTTCCAGGAGAGGTCCGAGCGCGAGCTGATTGACCTGGAGGCATCGGGCGCCGGCGAGGCGAGCCTGAGGCTTGCCGCCCTGACCCAGCTCCTTCGGCTGCGCCAGATCTGCTGCGACCCAAGGCTTGTCGAGAAAGGCGGCGTGCCGCGCGAGGGTCCGTTCGACGGGTCCGCGAAGCTGGAGTCCTTCCGGGAGATCCTCGCGGAGGCCGTGGACGGCGGGCACCGGATCCTCGTCTTCTCGCAGTTCACCTCGCTCCTCGCGCTCCTGCGCGAGGAGCTGGACCTGCAGGGCGTCACCCACTGCTACCTCGACGGTTCCATGGCGGCGAAGGCGCGCCAGGCCGAGATCGACCGTTTCCAGGCCTCATCGGATGTTCCCGTGTTCCTTCTCTCGCTGAAGGCGGGGGGCTCGGGGCTCAACCTCACGGGCGCCGACACGGTGGTGCATTTCGACCCCTGGTGGAACCCAGCGGCCGAGGCGCAGGCGACGGACCGCGCCCACCGGATCGGCCAGACCCGGGTCGTCACGAGCTACAAGCTCGTCTGCCCGGAGACCGTCGAGGAGAGGGTCCT
>DATNLY010000357.1:0-2494 GCA_035602635.1 Opitutaceae bacterium
CGCTCGCCGCCCATTTTCCTCCCCTCACCGCACCCCCTACGACGGAGCATCGCCCGGGAAAGCTTGTCTGGGCCGATCTGTTCACGACGGACCCCGACGCGGCCACTAAGTTCTACTGCGACCTGCTAGGCTGGACCGCCGTGCCACTCGAGCAAAAGGGGCAAGGCTACACGGTGTTCAGCAACGACGGAACGCCGGTGGCCGGGCTCTCGCCGCGATCCGTCAAGGGTGCGGGCCACCCCTCCCGCTGGATCGGCTATTATGCCGTGATGGACATCGACGCCACGCTGGCGCTCGTGTCCAAGAACGGAGGCACGGTGCGCGCCCCGTCCCGAAATTTTCCCGACCGCGGCTTTCAGGCCATCGTCTCGGACAGTGACTCCGTCCCCATCGGCCTGCTGCAATCGAGCTCGGGCGACACCCCGGACGGGGAGCCGAGGCCGGGCGCCTGGAACTGGTTTGAGATCTACGTGAAGAACCCCACGGGCACCTCGGCGTTCTATCACAATACCATGGGCTTCGATGTGGCGCCCGAGACAAAATCCGAGCGGAAGAGCGACTTCGTGCTTTCAAGCGCAGGGGAAGCCCGCGGGGGCGTCGCCCCGCTGCCCGCTGGTGATGACGTCAAGCCGAGCTGGCTTGGGGTTATCCGCGTTGCCGACCTGGACAAGACCCTCGCAAAAGTCCCGGGCCTGGGCGGCGAGGTGCTTGTCGCCCCCCACTCGACGGAATTTGGAAGCCGCTTTGCCATCATACTGGACTCAACCGGCGGCACTGTCGGCCTCGTGCAGTACATGGACAACGCCAACCCCGCCAACAGCCAATGAACCGCGCTCTCAAGGTACTCGTTGGGACCGTCGTTCTGGCCGGCGCGCAGCTCTTCTGGACCGGTTGCGTCGGCCCCGGGGGAGGGGGAGGGGTCGTCTACGGAGGGGGCGCCTGGTTCGGTGACGACGCATGGGTCGATGGAGGAGGCCGTGGCTGGTATGGCGGCCACGGCGGCGGCGCCTACGTCCATCCGGGCGGCGGCGGCCATGGCGGAGATTCTCATCCCAGTGGTGGCGGTGGCCGTGGCGGGGATGCGCACGCCGGCGGCGGCGGCGATCACCGAAAGTAGCGGTCCCTTGCCGGGACCCCTGGCCCAGGCGGAGAAGCCCTCAGCAGGGAAGCGGGATTCCGCCACAGGCGCGATTAACCAGAATGGGCTAAGCCCACCTTTTCTGCAGGTTGCGCTGGTAGGTGCCGCGCTCAAATGCCGCCGCGTCGGGACAATGCTCCAGGCTCATGCTTCCACGAAATTCCCCGAGGTCACGGTAGTGATTTTCATTCATCCACTTGCGCAGGCCGTCGGTCAGCGTGCTAAGAAACCGCGGGCCATACCTCAGCAGCGCCGACACCATCTGGACCCCGCTGGCCCCGGCGAGGATCGCCTTGATGACGTCCTCGCCGCCGTGGACGCCCCCGCTGACCGCTATCGAGATCCTCGCGTGCGGGAACAGAATGGCCGCCCAGCGCAGGCGCAGGAGCAGCTCGCTCTGGTCGGACAGGCGCGGGTTCTGCTCCGCCTTCTCCTCTCCTACAATGAACTCGGATTGGTAAAACCGGTTGAATAGGACGATCCCGTCGGCGCCGGCGCCCTCCAGCTCGCGCGCAAAATTGGCGAGCGAGGAGTGGAACGGCTGGAGCTTGACCGCAATCGGGACGCGCACGGACTCCTTCACGGTTCGCACGGTCTCGAGCATCTCGCGCTCGATCTCCTGGGCCGACACCGCCGGATCGGTTGCAATATGGTATAGGTTCAGCTCGATCGCGTCGGCGCCCGCCTCCTCGAAACGCCGCGCATAGTCGACCCACCCCCCGGAGTGGTGGCCGTTGAGGGATGCGATGACGGGGACCGCGAGCACGCTCTTCAGGCTTCCGATCTGGCGGAGGTAGGTCTTGGGCGAGAGCTGGTATTCGGACTGCAGGGGAAAGCAGTCGCCATCCTCGGGAACGCGCGCATTCCCCTTCGGCGCACCGGGCGCCCGGGCGAGCTCATCGAGGTAGATCTGCTCCTCGAAGAGGGAGCGCATCACGATCGCGGCCGCCCCCGCATCCTGGAGGCGGCAGGCCATGTCGATCTCGTCCGCAAAGGGCGACGCCCCGACAATCAGGGGCGAGTTGAGCTTTAGTCCGAGGTAACTTGTGGACAGATCCATGGGGGGCTGGAGGGGGTATTCTTGGGCGACGCCCACATGCCTCGAGCAGCACAGGTTCCCTGCGCGGATCGCGACAATTGCACCGCACAGGCCGTGTGCGGGGCGATGGGGCCGCCATTCTTTCCCTAGCAACTAACCGCCGGGGGCCCGGATTGCAAGTGGGCACAGTACGCCGCGTAGTCCGGATAATTGCGGCTGGGCCCGCTTTGCGTTCCGGAGTGGGAGCCGTGGCCGGCGGAAACGATGCGGTTCGCTCGGCAAGTCAGAAAATCCCGAGTTAGCGGTTGCCTCTCGGA